>NZ_JAPCJC010000007.1:182981-201590 GCF_027707805.1 Aeromonas sp. QDB20
GTATCGACGAACGGGACAAGTGGTTTATCAAGCTCGATTGAGCCGCCCCTCGATCGCAACACCATGATGTGCCGCATCTACGAGGTGCGCCCCCTGATCTGCCGTGAGTTTGAAATGGGTGAGCCGGACTGTATCGACGAGCGGGACAAGTGGTTTATCAGGCTGGATTGAGCCGCCCCTCGATCGCACTCACCGCGATGATGTGCCGCATCCATGAGGTGCGCCCCCTGATCTGCCGTGAATTCGAGATGGGTGAGCCGGACTGTATCGACGAGCGGGACAAGTGGTTTATCAGACTGGATTGAGCCCGGCCAGTTGCTGCTCCAGCCAGTGCAGCGCCTCGTCGGTCTGCTCGAAGTAACGGATCCCCTGAAACGGCAAGCCGCTGAACACCTGATCCGCCAGATACTGCTTGAAACTGCCCGCCAGCACCACCGCCAGAAAGGCGCAGCCGTTGTTGGCGCACCATTCGAACTGACGGCGAAAACGGGCAAGCACCTCGGGCCCTGCCGCCTCGAATTCGGTCGCCACCTCGACTATGCCCCAGGGCCCGGCACTCAGGCTGGCGATCTGCTGGCTGAACTGCGCCTCATAGGCCATGGCCCCCGCCAGATTGAAGGGGCCGCTCGGCCGGCAGATCAGCACCTGGCCCTGTCGCTGCATCTCGAAATGGCCGTGGGGTCGCAACTTCACGTCTGCCTCCTTCCCTGGATTCTTCGCCGTGCAAGCACTCTCTTATGTTGCAACAAGGTAATGATCTCTCTGCCAAAAGTCCATTTTGACAAGGTTCGCCTAGAGGGGTTTGCGCCACCTTCTGACCGGCGGCAAACCGGTTCGGCATGCACTCGGCTACCTCCACGGACAGCCCTCATGTTCTGTTGCAGTTAATAAAACGTTGCTGTTATCATCCGCGCCGCCACCAACATTCCACCAACTGAAACGTTAACCCAAGGCGCAAGGAACAGAGATGAAAAATCGGGACGCGAACCACTATCAGCGCATCTGGCGCTGGCACTTCTATGCGGGTCTCTTCGTCGCCCCCTTCCTGATCCTGCTCTCGCTGACCGGGATCGTCTATCTGTTCAAGCCCCAGCTCGACAACCTCATGTATCCCGAGCTGATGAAGGTCGCCTCCGTCAGCCAACCGCTCAGCGCCGACCAGCTGCTGGTAAAGGCGATGGCGGCCATGCCGGACGCCAGCCTGAGCAAATACCTGCCCCCCACAGGCCCGGAGGCCAGCGCCCAGTTCATCGTCCGCCAGGGGGGCAGCGAGCTGACCCTGTTCCTCGATCCCGCCAGCGGCGCCCTGCTCGGCACCATGGACAACAAGTGGAATCTGCAGGCGGTGGCGCGCTCCCTGCACGCCGATCTGCTGCTCGGCACCACCGGAGATAGGCTGATCGAGCTGGCCGCCGGCTGGGGCATAGTGCTGCTCCTGAGCGGGCTCTATCTCTGGTGGCCACGCAAGGGGCCAGGGGTTGGCGGCATCCTGTGGCCGCGCTGGAGCCAGCGTGGGCGGCTCTGGTGGCGTGACCTGCACGCCGTGGTCGGCTTCTGGGGTGCCGGTTTCCTGCTGCTGCTGCTCTTGAGCGGCATGACCTGGACCGGTTTCTGGGGCGATCAGTTTGCCGCCGTCTGGAACCGCTTCCCGGCCGCCATGTGGAACGAGGTGCCCAAGTCGGCGCCCCTGGCCCGCAGCCTCAACCATGCCCACCAGCAGACCGTGCCCTGGGCGGTGGAAAACACCCCCATCCCCAGCTCGGCCGAGCCCAAGGCCCACGACCACAGCGCCATGGGACACGGTGGCGAGCATGACGGCATGGTGATGGCGGAGCACCGCATCCCGCTGCAGCAGGTGGTGGAGATCGCCACCGCACGCCGGGTCACGCCGGGCTACAGCATCACGCCGCCGGCCGGGGCGAGCGGTGTCTACACCATCGCCATCTTTGCCGATGATCCGCGCAACGACGCCACCCTGCACATCGATCAATACAGTGGCAAGGTATTGGCCGACGTGCGCTGGCAAGACTACGGCCCGGTCGCCAAGACGGTGGAAACCGGCGTCATGCTGCACATGGGCAAACTCTACGGCTGGCCGCATCAGCTCGCCATGCTGCTCATCTGCCTGCTGGTGCTGCTGAGCTCGGTGAGCGGGCTCTGGATCTGGTGGAGCCGTCGTCCGCAGGGCCGCCTCGCCGCCCCGCCGCTGCCGACCACCCTGCCCCCCATACGCGGCGCCCTTGCCCTGCTGATCCTGCTCGGCATCTGCTTCCCGCTGGTGGGCGGCTCCATGCTGGTGATCTGGCTGCTGGACAGCCTGCTCTTCGCCCGCCGTCGGGCTCCCAAGCTGGCACGGGCCAGCTAGCGTTACCTCAACCTGACGCACCAACAAGCGGGCTCCCGAATGGGAGCCCGCTGGTTTTCAACCCGTCTTTACTCCTGCTCCACCAGCTGGAGGATCTTCCTCGCCTTCTCGAAGTGATCGAGGCGCTGGGTCTGGATCCACCAGGTCGCCGCCTCCATCAGCAGCTCGGGGTCGTCATTGCGGTTGGCAAAAAACGCATAGAAGGAGACGCCGACCGTCTCCCCCTTCTGGGCAATCTTCTGCTGGCACACCTGGATGATTTTCTGCTTGAGCGAGTCGCGCATGGCGGCCCTCCTGGCCGATGAGTGAATGGCCGGACAGCATACCCCAACCAGCAAAAAGGCTCCCCTGCGGGAGCCTTTCTTCATTGCCAGACAAGGTCGTCAGGATAGCGCCAGCCCGATGGAGAGCAGCAGGCTGTAGAGGAAGGCGCTGATGGCGGTCTTCTTGAGCGAACCGGTCAGCACCTCACCGTCGAAGCTCTGGCGCAGGGTTCTGGCGGCATCGGTGAGCGGCTTCATGGCAGGCAGGAAGATCCAGGGCCAGAAGCTGGCAGGCTGGGTCAGGATGAAGGCGATGGTCGCCAGCAGCGCCGCTCCCAGCAGCACCCAGTGATAGGCGATGGCCCGGTTGCGGCCGAGCCGCACCGCTAGGGTGATCTTGCCGCTGGCGGCGTCGGTCTCGATGTCGCGCACATTGTTGATGTTGAGCACGGCGGTCGCCAGCAGGCCGCAGGCGGTGGCCGGCAGCAGCAGATCCCACTGCAGGGTCTTGGTGAACAGGTAGTAGGAGCCGAGTACCCCCAGCAGACCGAAGAAGAGGAACACCGAGATGTCGCCGAAGCCGCGATAGCCGTAGGGGGTCTTGCCCACCGTGTAGGTGACGGCGGCCACGATGGCGGCACCGCCCAGCAGCACGAAGGTGAGGATCTGCAACCACTGATCGCCGAAGGCGCAGCCCAGCAGGGCGAGGCCGCTGACCACGGCGGCCAGCGCGGTCAGCGCCATGGCCACGCACATCTGCTTGCGGGTGATGAGGCCGGAGACCACGGCGCGCTGGGGGCCGATCCGCTCGCCATTGTCCGCCCCGGATACCGCATCCCCATAGTCATTGGCCAGATTGGAGAGGATCTGCAGCAAAATGGCGGTCAGCAGGGAGAGCGCCATGATGGTGCCGTCGAAGGCGCCGCGGCTGGCCGCCAGCCCGGATCCCAGCAAAATGGAGGAGCACGCCAGCGGCAACGTTCGCAAACGCGCCGCCAGCAACCAAATAGATAAGGTATTTGTCATATTGTGATGGCCAAACAATCAGATATTGATCGTGTTAAGGGTTATCGAACCGGATTTCGGTATACTTGGCCCCTCGGGAGTTGGCTCCCCGGGCGATTTACATGGACGAATGGGCAGATAATATATAGGAATAATCGCTCCTTTGGCATAAACCAACGGCATCCTTCTGCAGGATGGACCGTCACTATCGGCTCATAGACGAAATCCATGTTGGCTCAGACCCATATCAAGCAACAACTGGACGCCCTGCGTCATGGCAATGCCAGCGGCTTCGTGCGACTGCGCGTCGCGATCGAGGTTCGCTCCTTTCTGGGCTGGCTGGCGGCGCAGACTCTCTATCCCCGCATCTATTGGCATGCCAGAGGACAGGACAAACCCGAATACGTGGCACTGGGCTGCCTGCGCGAGCTGACCGAGCCCAGGGCGATCCGCCAGGTCTGCGAGCACACCAGCCAGCCCCATGATGACAGCCCCCGCTACTATGGCGGACTGGCATTCGACCCGACCCAGCCCGGCTGGCAGGGGTTCGGCCCCTGCCGTTTCGTGCTGCCCCGCATCGAGCTGGTGCACCGTGGCGAGTGCATCACCCTCTGCCTCAACCTCTGGCTGCCGGAGCAGACCGGTGGCGACGCCTTCGAGGCCGAACTGCAGGCCGCCGCCGCCGCCCTCGACGCCCTCCAGCCGGAGTCGCCCCTGCCCCCGCTGGCCCGCCACCCGTGGCAGCGGGAAGATTGCCCGAGCCAGCCCCAGTGGCAGACGCTGGTCGAGCAGGTGACCGCCCCCGACTTCCAGGCCCACACCCCCAAGGTGGTGCTGTCGCGCCAGAGCCGGCTCACCCATGAGGGTGCGACGAATGCCACCGAGCCGCAGGCCGTCGCCCCTTGGTCGCTGCTGGCCAGTTGGGCACAGCACGGTCAGGACTGCTTTCACTTCGGCTTCCAGTTTTCCCCCGAGCAGAGCTTCATCGCCTGCTCCCCCGAGCGACTCTACCGTCGTGAACAGCAGCACCTCTTCACCGAGGCGCTGGCGGGCACCATCCGCCGCTCCGGCGACGAGGCGACCGACGCGGCGCTGGCCGCCGAGCTGCTGGCCGACAGCAAGAACCGGCTGGAAAACCGGCTGGTGCACGCCGATATCCTCAGCCGGCTGGCGCCGCTCACCACGGATGCCACCCTGACCGAGCCGCGCATTCTCAAACTGCGGCTGCTGCAGCACCTCAAGTGCGACATCGAGGCCGAACTCAAGCCCGGCGTCTGCGACTGGCAACTGCTGGAGGCGCTGCACCCCACCCCGGCGGTGGGTGGCGCTCCGCGCGAGGCGGCGCTGGCCTTCATCCGCGAACGCGAGCCCTATGATCGCGGCTGGTATGCCGGCGCCTGCGGCATGCTGAGCCGGGAGACCTCCGAGTTCTCGGTCGCCATCCGCAGCGCCCGCATCACGGCGCAGGCCATCACCCTGTTTGCCGGCGCCGGTATCGTCGCGGGTTCCGAGCCTGCCGCCGAGTGGGCCGAACTCGACAACAAGATCGCCAATGTGCTCTCCCTGCTGGGATAGCGTTTCTCATCGACTCCTCACCACGAGAGCCTCATGTCTGCCAGCCAAGCGTTCGCCAGTCACCATGCCACCTTCAACCACGTCTGGTCTTCCCTCTTGCTGGAGGAACTCTTTCGCCTCGGCGTGCGCGACATCGCACTGGCCTCCGGCTCGCGCTCGGCGCCGCTCACCATGGCGGCCGCCGCCCACCCCGGCTTTCGCCGCCATCTGCACTTTGACGAGCGCGGCCTCGGCTTCATGGCGCTGGGGCTGGCCAAGGGCAGTGGGCGCCCGGTGGCGGTGATCATGACCTCGGGCACCGCGGTGGCCAACCTCTGGCCGGCGGTGGCCGAGGCCCAGCTCACCGGCGTGCCGCTCATCATTCTCTCGGCCGACCGGCCGCCCGAGCTCATCGACAACGGGGCAAATCAGGCCATCGATCAGCAGGGGATCTTCGGCCGCTACCCCGTCTATCAGCAGAACCTGCCGAGCCCCACCGCCACCATCCCGGCCGCCTTCGTGCTGAGCTCGGTGGATCAGGCGCTGGCCCAGCAGGCACGCACACCGGGGCCGGTGCACTTCAACTGCATGTACCCGGAGCCCCTCTATCCGGGCGACGCCTATCTGGACTTCTCCGCCTATCTGGCCCCCCTCGGTGACTGGCTCCGCTCGTCCGAGCCCTGGAGCCCCTGGCAACTGGCGCAGGCCCCCTGCCCGTGTCAGCCCGACTGGGACGAGCTGCAGGGTAAGCGCGGCCTCATCGTCGCCGGCCGCATTCAGGATCCCGCCCAGGCCAAGGCAGTCGCCGCGCTGGCCGAGCGGCTCGGCTGGCCACTGCTGGCAGACCTGCAGAGTCAGCTGCGCTTCGATGGCCGCAATCTGGTGCACGCAGATCTCGCCCTGCAACACAGCGGCTTCGTGGCCGAGCTGGCCCGGGCCGAGGTGCTGCTGCAATTTGGCGCCCGCCTCATCTCCAAGCGACTCGGCCAGTTCATCAAGCAGCAGCCCTGGCAGGCATACTGGCTCATCGACCCGCAGCCAGCCCGGCTCGACCCGGACTACCGGCTGCGCCGCCGCCTGCTGTGCGAACCCGGCGCCTTTGCCGCCGCCCATCCGGTGGCGCATTCGCACCTGCCCTGGCACCGGTTGGCGGAGCGCCAGCAGTCCGTCAGCCAGCAGGTGCGCAGCGCCTGCGAGCGTTTCTCCGAGCTCGGGGTGTGCCACCGTCTGAATCAGCTGATCAAGGGTCAGCTGTTTGTCGGCAACAGCATGCCGGCCCGGCTGATGGACATGCTCGGCGAGGCGGGCAAGGGCCCCAGCCGGGTGATGACCAACCGCGGCGCCTCCGGCATCGACGGTCTCATCGCCACCGCCTACGGCTTCGCGCAATCGATCGAGCCAGGCAGCGACGAGCCCACCACCCTGCTGCTCGGGGATCTCAGCGCCCTGCACGATCTCAACAGCCTGGCGCTGCTCGGCAAGGCGAGCCGGCCGCTGGTGGTGATCCTGCTCAACAACGATGGCGGCAGCATCTTTCGCATGTTGCCGGTGCCGACCCAGGACGCACTGCTGGAGACCTACTACTGCCTGCCCCACGGCCTGCACTTCGAGCACGCCGCCGCCATGTTTGGCCTCCACTACCGGGCGCCGGCCACCCTCGCCGACTTTGAGCGGGACTACGCCGCCGCACTGGAAAAGGGGGTAACGCTGATTGAAATCAAGGTCCCCAGCAGCGAAGTCGCCGAGGATCTGAAGGCACTGGGAAGCGCGATCCGTGGCAGCTAGTGCCGACCAGCCGACGCTGGTGCTGCTGCACGGCCTGCTCGGCGATGCCCAAGACTGGCAACCCGTACAGGCAGCCCTGGCCGACCTCCCCAGCCTGGCGCTGGATCTGCCGGGTCACGGCAGCAACCAGGCTGTGCGGGTGAGCGGTTTTGACCAGGCCCATCGCTGGCTGTGCGACGAGCTGGCCGCGCGCGGCATCGGTCGCTACCAACTGGTGGGCTATTCGCTGGGGGGGCGGCTCGCCCTCTATCACGCCAGCCAGACGCCGGTGGGGCTGCAGGCCCTGCTGCTGGAAAACTGCCACCCCGGCCTGCCCGCCGAAGAGCGCGCTGCGCGCCTGACCCACGACGAAAGCTGGGCCCGGCGCTTCGAGCAGGAGCCCCTGGCGAGCGTGCTGGCGGACTGGTATCGGCAAGGGGTGTTCGCCGATCTGGACGATCATTCCCGCGCCCGCCAGATAGCCCGCCGCCTTGGCAACGACGGCAAGGCCGTGGCCGCCATGCTGCGTGCCACCTCCCTTGGCAAGCAGCCGAACCTGGCCCCCTGGCTGGCGCAAGGCACGCTGCCGGTCACCTGGGTGAGCGGCAGGCGGGATCACAAATTCCATCAGCTGGCTTGCCTCATGGCGAGTCAGCAGAGCAAAATCAACCACTTGGAGCTGGATGGCGGCCACAACCTGCATGCCCACCAGCCTGAGGCCTTTGCCCGGCTCCTCGCGGAGTGGGTCAACCAACAACAAGAAGAGAAGCGTCATGATTGAAGCAATGACTGAAGCGGAACTCTATGCCCCCGTCGAGTGGCGTGATTGCTCCGCCGGTTACGAGGACATCCTCTATCACAAGTCCGGCGATGGCATTGCCAAGATCACCATCAACCGCCCCCAGGTGCGCAACGCCTTCCGCCCCCGCACCGTCAAAGAGATGCTGCAGGCGCTGGCCGATGCCCGCTACGACGATCAGGTCGGCACCATCATCCTGACCGGCTTCGGTGAAAAAGCCTTCTGCGCCGGCGGTGACCAGAAGATCCGTGGCGACTACGGTGGCTATCGCGATGACGAGGGCACCCATCACCTCAACGTGCTCGACTTCCAGCGCGACATCCGCACCTGCCCGAAACCGGTCGTTGCCATGGTGGCCGGCTATGCGGTCGGTGGCGGCCACGTGCTGCACATGATGTGCGATCTGACCATCGCCGCCGACAACGCCCAGTTTGGCCAGACCGGCCCGAAAGTGGGCTCCTTCGACGGCGGCTGGGGTGCCTCCTACATGGCGCGCATCGTCGGCCAGAAGAAGGCCCGCGAAATCTGGTTCCTCTGCCGCATGTACGATGCCAAGCAAGCCCTCGACATGGGGCTGGTCAATACCGTCGTGCCGCTGGCAGAGCTGGAGCGTGAAACCGTGCGCTGGTGCCGCGAGATGCTGCAGAACAGCCCGATGGCGCTGCGCTGCCTGAAGGCCGCCCTCAACGCCGACTGCGACGGCCAGGCCGGCTTGCAGGAGCTGGCGGGGAATGCCACCATGCTGTTCTACATGACCGAAGAGGGTCAGGAAGGGCGCAACGCGTTCAACGAGAAACGCCGTCCCGACTTCTCCAAATACAAGCGGAATCCCTGATGACACTCGCTCTCTATCGCTACCAACTGCCTTTTACCCAGCCCCTGACCTTTCACGGCAAGGTGGAGGTGGCGCGAGAGGGCCTGCTGGTCCGCGTTGACGACGGCTGGGGGGAGATAGCCCCCCTGCCCGGCTTCTCCCGCGAGAGCATGGCCGAGGCGCAAGCCGAAGCCATCGCCAGTCTGGAGCGGCTGGCTGCGGGGCAGGAGATAGCCCCGCAGCTCCCTTCGGTGCAATTCGGGCTGGACTGTGCCCGCCGCTGCTGGCCAGCCCAGACAGCCCCGCTGCCCGAACCCTATCCCCTTATTCAGGGCTCCCCCCAGGAGCTGCTGAAGAACTGGAAGAACTGGCTTCACAAGACCCCGAACAAGGCCAAGCTGAAGGTGGCCCGTTACCCCATGCGCGACGAGCTGGCGCTGATCCGCCTGCTGTGCGACCGCATTCCCACCCTCAAGCTGGTGCTGGACGCCAACCAGGGCTGGACCCGCGAGGAGGCCTGGGCCTTCTGCGGTCATCTGGACCCGAACCGGATCGAATATCTGGAAGACCCCTGCGCCGACTTTGCCGACATCGCCTTCGTGGCCAATCGCACCGGCATGCCGGTGGCCATCGACGAGCTGCTGGCCCAGGGCAAGCCGTGGGAACCCATTCCCCAGCTGCGCGCCCTGGTGCTCAAGCCGACCCTGCTCGGTTCGCTGGCCCACTGCGAGGCACTGGTGACCCGGGCCCACGAGCTGCGCCTCAAGGTGATCGTCTCTTCCTGTTTCGAATCCGGCGTCGGTCTGAACCAGCTGTTCCATCTGGCCGGCGAATGGGCACCGGAACAGGCCCCCGGCCTGGATACCCGGCGCTGGCTGGCCGCCGATCTGCTGGACGCCGCCGGCAAACCCGATCCAAGCCTGCTGGAGCCCCTGTTTCACCACGATTGAAGGGGCCTGCATGCCACCCTTGTCTGACCATCACTCCCATCCCGAACCCTGCCCGGTGCGTCACTGGGCGCGATCCGCTCCCGCTCGCATCGCCATTCACGCCACCGTCCCGCTCACCTACCGGCAACTGGACGCCAGGCTCAACAGCCTGTGCCAGCAGCTGGCCATGGCCGGCCTGCAACCGGGAGATCGCCTCGCCGCCGTGGTACGCGGTGCGCTGGAAGATGTGCTGCTGACCTGGGCCTGCGTGCGCAGCGCCATCGTCTTCTGCCCGCTCAACCCCGCCTTTCCGCTGACCCGGCAAACGGAGCTCGCGACCCTGCTCGACGTCAGGGCCTGCTGGTCGGCGAGCGAGATCCCGGCCGGCAGCTGGCAACCGCTACGGCTCGACTTCACTCGTGAGCTGGTGGCGGACGAAGGCGACTGCATGCTGGATCCTGCCCGGCTCAACAACATGATCCTCACCTCGGGTTCCAGCGGCACGCCCAAGGCCGTGGTGCACCGGCTGGCCAACCACCTGGCCTCGGCGCGAGGCTCCACCAGCCAGATCCCGCTCGATGAGCGTTGTGGCTGGCTGCTCTCCCTGCCGCTGTTTCATGTCGGCGGTTACGCCATTCTGTTCCGGGTCTTTCTGGCGGGCGCAGCCCTGGTGCTGGACGATCGCGCCCGCCCGCTCAGGGAGCGGCTCGAACAACAACCCATCACCCATCTATCCCTGGTACCGACCCAGCTCTGGCGACTGCTGGCGCAGGGCTTCGATCCCGCTCGAACCCGGCTGCGCGAGCTGCTGCTCGGGGGCGCCGCCATCCCCCAGCCGCTGGTGCACAGGCTCACCGCCATGGGGCTGGTGCCCAAGGTGAGCTATGGCCTCTCCGAGATGGGCAGCCAGGTCTGCACCGGCCGGCCGGCCGCCGCTGGCGTGGTGGGCAAGGCGCTGCCGGGGCGGGAGGTCTGCATCCGCCAGGGGGAGATCTGCGTGCGCGGCGAGACGCTGTTTGCGGGCTACTTCAAGGAAGGGGGGCTGGCGCGGCCGCTCGACGAGGACGGCTGGTTCCACACCCGCGACAAGGGGCATTTCAACGCGGATGGCGAACTGGTGGTGGAGGGGCGGCTCGACAACCTCTTCATCTCGGGGGGCGAGAACATTCAGCCCGAGACCATAGAGCAGCGGCTGGTGGATCACCCCGCAGTTGCACAGGCGCTGGTGGTGCCGGTGCCGAGCGACGAGTGGGGGCAGAGGCCCGCCGCCTTCATCGACTGGCATGGCGAGCCGCGGCCTTATGCCGAGCTGGCGACCTGGATCCGGCAGACCCTGCCCGGCTTCATGGTGCCGGACCAATGGCATCCCTGGCCCGATCTCGGGGGGCAACTCAAGCCGCAGCGCAGGCAATATCAACGCATGCTGCAGGAACAGTGATCAGCCATGCGACAATTTCAGACATGGTGGAGCCATCCAAATACACACTTTATTCGAAAGAAAATGCTGGCGGCGTCAAAATACCCCTCACAGGCAGGGGGAAGTGAGAACGATTACATACACGACCCTCTTTTTGTGTGTTTTTTGAACTGAACGAGCCGCCTGTAGTACCATATTCCCCGCCATGCATTTAAACGCAAAGGTAACTAGTTGATAGTTAAAGATATTGCTAATTTCCCATTATTTGAACAAAGACTGCATGGTGGTAAAATGCTCTCCTTGGCAGTAAGACGAGTCACACATGAGTAACAAAAATTATAAAATTGCAGAGGATATCTTTTTCTCCGCTGCAATATTCCGACTCTCGAAAGGAGACAAGGACATCAAGCTCAGCAACAAGGAAGCCGAGCTGCTCGAGATGCTGTGTGATGAGGCAGGTACTGTCATTGCCAGAAGCAAGCTGCAGGATGCCTTGTGGCCGAACCAGGACAATACCGACACCAACCTGAACCGGCAGATCCTCTCGTTGAGACGAAAGCTGGAATCATTCGGTTTGATGGATGCGATCGATACTATCCCGCGGGTGGGATATATCTTCTGCGCCCCCATTGAAGTGGCCGGAGAGACCGAGGAGGCAGTGCCGAATGAAGAAATTCAGACGGTCGCAACCGCCAATGTGCCCCAGGTCAGACGGCAATATACCCGCCGTAAATATGATCGCTATTTCAGCCCGCAGCGTATTTTGCTGGTTGCACTCTTGCTGGTATCGCTGACCGCGCTGGTCATCAGCATATATCACTATGCCACGGCCAATACGCTGCGCACCATCAATCTTGGCCATGTTTCTCTTTATATGACCAGTGATACCGAGCAAGCATTGAAGGTAAAGATCGATGCGCTCTCACCGTTGGTCCAGAAAATTTCGCGCAAGGATGATGAACAGGTATCCCTGCTGGTCGGAAAAGAAGCCATCAGCTATTTTTCCATCGACAACAACAGTCGCCAGCTGTCAGAAAATGTCTTTTTATTGCGCAATGGTCATCCGCTTGCCGAAGAGGTGCAATGCGTTATTTCCACCATGGCTCAGCAGGGAAAGAATGTTTCCCATAACTATTACAACAATACCGACACCACAGTTCGATATCACAGCAATTGCCAGGCGCCGGACAACTGGGTTGAGCTGACCAGAAAGAACAAGTTCATTGTTACACTGAGCCGTGAAATAGTCGTGGCAACCATTATAGCTACCGACAGCCAGGGTCAGACGCTATTCAATCTGGATTCCGTCGGGGATCTGGAGCGGGATGATGGCGATATTTCGGTAGAGGTAAAAAATACCATCGTCAATTACATCGATCAAAAGGCACTGACCAATAACGGCATGGTAGCAACCCTGGTGGCCGCCTTGACCCCCCCTAAACAGAAAGCACAGTTTGTGCAGTTGCCGGGGGGCATTTACCTCTCCAGTTATCTGGGTGGCGTTATCAACTGGCCCAGTCTGGGTAATTCAAAGGTCATTCAGCGCAATGACTTCTGACCTTATTCATAGGCAACGATAAAGTTGGCCACGGCGGAATAATCCCCGGGCTGGATGGTCTTGGCAGCCAGCGCGTCCGGATGCGCTTCCACCCGGGCAAAGAACTGCAGCTCATTGTCCGCCGCACCGCCCAGCAGATAACCGCGGGAGGGGGTGCCCAGATCCAGTGGTGACTGGGTCACGTCATAGAGGCGGATCCCGGCGCCCTTGGCCATCCCGGCGGTAAACGCCAGCCCGCCGCTGAGCTGGGGATCCTGCGAGCCGGTAAAGGTCACCTTGGCCATGCGAAAGATCCCCGGCTTGCAGTTGGTCAGCCGGATGGAGAAAGGCACTTGGACCCCGGCCCCGTTGGCATAGAGCTCCTTCACGTCGACCACCCCCATCTCGACCTCCTGCTCGATGGATTCGGGAGCAATCTCGCACGGCTGATCGATGATCCGGCCATGGAGGTGGACCGTGTTGCCAAGCAACTCCAAGTCATCGCCGGCACGGGGAGCCGCCGTTACCGCCAACAGCGGGCACAGCGCCAGGCCTATCCACAATGTCCGCAACATATGACAACTCCTCACTGAAATTCGGCAACTATGGTTGCGGTGGCGTAGAAGTCACCCGCAGGAATATCAGCACCTACCGGTGTTATCGGCGCGGCAATAAAGCCCCAGTCACCAATGTTTCCTTGCATGGAAACCGGATAAAATGTATTCAAATTCAGCTGAGAACCATCCAGCTGCTTGAACTTTATGCCCAAATCGGAAATGACATTTCCACCTTGATAGCCATCCCGAGTTGTCCGCAGATAGTCTTGGTTGAAAGAGGTTGGTTTTCCAGAAATACCAAGATTGATCTTCAAGGCATCCCCTTCAAAAACACCACCACGACATTGAAATGTCAGAGGGACCGTCTTTTCAAAATTATTCCCATCCAATCCAGATCCTGGCAAATCACCAAATTCTACTTCAATAGTCTGCCCACCGTTAATTACGCATTCTTCTGGTACATATAAAATTGCAGATGTAATCGTAATTCGAGACATTGGCAAATTATTGAAATCTGTAGTGGTAGACCCTAGGCGACCATACATCTCTACGACTTGACGATCCGATATTTGTACACCATTAATTATTTGTTTTCTTACACGGAAGGTTACTCGCCCACGGCTACCACTTTCGAAATTATTTATTCTTGTCTCTTTTCCCTTAGTACAAGAGTAATTTGGGTAATCATTACTTTCATTCGGAAATGGGGCCGTAACAAACTTTTTCTTCCAACCAGCTATCCAAATTTCGACCTTCATATCCAGAAAGTCATTTAGTTTTACAAAACCATCACCTGCTTGAGGCAAGCCATCCGTCATGGTCGCCTTATAGTACACTGGAGATTGTGGAATGCTTCTATCCGGGCAGGTAACGATACCCGAATATTGCCCCCCCAAGTTCCACTCAAACGCCTTGGTAGTAAAACCAGGTTTGTTTTGAATATCAGCCTTATCCAACGATATATAGTAATCATGGGTTGGGTTGGGCGTCACATAACCATTTGCCAATGCCGTTCCTGCAAACAGCATAAGGCTTGAACAGAAGATGGAACGTAGCATAGGCCTTACTCGCTCTTCACGGCTTTACAGGCATTGCCTGTGCACTGGTATTTGATATCCATATATCCGCCGTAGTCATTGACGTAGCTGATCACAAATTCATTGCCCAGCGTTTCCGGGATGTTGACCGTCTGCTCGGACTTGGGTGCCACCATAAAGGCGGAGAAGCCCTTGATGGCGGTTCTCCCCTTGCCCTGCGGATGGCCGAGGCCCACGTAGGTGATGTAGTAAGGGGTGGGGTTGTTCACCTGCAGGGCCTTGCCCTGCTTGGTGATCAGCACCTGATCCTGCCAGATGGCGCCGCGCTCGGGCAAAATGGCCTCGGGGCGGTAGAACAGCTTGATCTTGGACTGCACGGCAATCTGCATCACGTTGCTCTTCTCGCTCTTGGGCGGGATCTCGCGCAGGTTGAAGTAGTAGATCGACTCGCGATCCTTGGGCAGGCTGTCGATGGCCGGCACGCTGGCGATGCGCACGATGGACTTCTGGTTGGCATCCACCCGCTGTACCGGCGGCAGCACCACGAAGGGTGAAGAGATCTTCTGCCCCTGGGCATCTTCAATCCAGGACTGCGCCAGATAGGGCAGCTTCTGGTTCTCGTTCTTGATGTTGAGGCTGATGGACTTGGCACCACCCGGATAGACGGCGCGAGTACGGTCCAGCACGATGGCAGCGCTGACGTTGAGCGAGGTCATGCCCAGCACGGCCAGACAGGTATAAGAGAGCAGCTTTTTCATCGGTATCCCATTACTTGCAAGTGAGAGTCTTCATCGACAGATCGGTTACTTGTTGCGGTGCCACTATCTTGCACTGGCGGGCGCCGCCCCAGGAGAGTTCAAACGCTTCATTCGGTTTCACCCCGGTCAGATAGACCAGGCCATCTTCATCCACCACCGAGAGCACACGGCCGGAATCCCTGACGACGGTGGCACCAAACGGCGGCACTGAGCCATCGGACAGCTTGACGTTGGCCAGCAGCTTGAACCCTTCGGCGATTTCGAAGGCATTATACCCAATTGCCCCCTCGGTCAGGGTCCCCTGCTTGATGGCGTTCATCGCATCGATGTCGTCGCTCAGCTGATCCACGTCCACCCGGGTGTCGCTCTTGCGATAGTCGGTCATGTCGCTGATCACCGCGACGCCAAAGCGGTTGGTCACGGCGCGGCCGTTGTTGAAGGAGACGCCGGAGGTCTTGTCGGTATCCACCATCATGCGGGTGCCGCCACGACGGGTCGCCTGATGCAGAGCCGCCCCGTGCTCGGTCGCCGTCAGGCCGCCGCGCAGGCTGGCACCGACCGAGGTGTACTCGCTCTGCACGCTGTAGGCATTGAGGCTGACCGCCCCGATGTCGCTGTTGTGGTTGTAGTAACCCCGCGCCACGGCGTGACCATTGCTCTGCACGCCCGCCCCCAGCTGATAGGTGTCATCCGGCCGGCTGTAGTCCTGATAGGTGGCCAGGTGGGTCACCTTGCCGTTGGAGGACTGCACGCTGTATCCCGCGCTCTTTCGGTCTCCGATCGGCATGCTCAGGGTCAGCATGACGCTCTTGTCATCCTCGTAGTTCTCGGTCTTGGTCTTGTAGGCCGACACATAGACGGAGACATCCTTGAAGCTGCCGATATTCACGTTCTTGTTGATGGTGAGGCCGTAGCGATCCTCGGCGTCATGTTCCCAATAGGTTCTGTGGGTGTAGTCCAGGTAGACGGTCAGCGCCTTGGCCGCATCATCCGCCCAGAAGGTCTTGTTGGCGGTGATGGTGTAAAGCTCCTTGTCACCCCAGTTGTTGTAGTCATCGCTCGAGGTGTTCTCGTTCTTCTCCAGCCGATCCTTGTTATTGAGGAACTGCGACATGGTCATGAAGTCATGCTGGGAGAAGCGATAGCCGGCGAAGGTGATCGAGCTGTTGTATTCATCGAACTGCTTGGCGTAGTTCACCCGCACCGACTGGCCAATCTTGGTCGACAAGCCGGGCAGCTTGGAAATGGATTGGGTCAGGTCGGCGGAAATGGCACCGAAGGCATAGAGATCACGACCGATACCCAGCCCCATGGAGTTGTATTCACCCGCAACCAGACTGCCGCCATAGAGCGACCAGGAGTTTGCCACCCCCCAGGAGAAATCACCGGTGACGAAGGCAGGGCCGTGCACGTCGTGCACCGAGTCCGTCTGTTCGGAAGGGGCGCCGACCGCCAGGTTGTATCTGACATAACCGGGACGGGTCAGATAGGGCACAGTTGCCGTGTCGACCTGGAACGAGTTGACGCTGCCATCCTGCTCTTCCACCCGCACATCGAGACGGCCGCGCACCGAGCTGTCCAGCCCCTGGATGCGAAACGGACCGGCCGGTACGTTGGTCTCATAGAGGATGCGACCGGACTGGGAGACGGTCACCTTGGCATTGGTCTTGGCGATGCCGCTCACTTCCGGCGCATAGCCCTGCAGGCTCGGCGGCAACATGCGCTCGTCATTGGCCAGGTTGACGCCGGTATAGCGAAAACCGTCGATCAGCTGGGAGTTGAGCTGCTGCTCACCCACCGTCAGCTTGGCGGCCATGTTCGGCAGCGGACGATAGGCGTAGATGCGGTTCAGCTCGGAAGTGGTCCGATCGTTGTCGCCCCAGTAGGCATTGGTCTGATAGTCGCCGCGCAGGCGCCAGGCACCGTAGTTGAACCCCAGGGTGCCGTAGCTGCTGATGTTACGGTTGGAGTAGCCATCGCCCTCGTTGATCTGGGCGTTGATGTTGTAGTCCAGCATCATCCCCGGGATCCCTTCATCCCACTGCTCGGGCGGAATCCAGTTGGGATCGCTGTACTTCATCCACGCCTGGGGCACGGCGATGTGCAGCAGGCCGTTGCCGATATCGTTGGCGATCACCACGCCGTCCAGCGCCAGCAGGTTGGCACACTGACCGTCGTGCCAGCTGTCGATCTTGGCGATGGCCTCGTCGGTCAGCGCCAGCTTGGGGATCACCTCTTGCGGCAGGCAGGCCACCCCGCCCTTCCCCTTGCCGGTGTCGGTCTCGTAGAAGGGGATTTTCTGCAGGGGCAGCTTGTTCTTGTTGACCTCGATCTCGAGGTAGTAGTCGCCGGGCAGGATGTAGCCTTCGTCGGCAAACTGGGAGAGGTCGATCTTGGTCCGTTCGTCCAGATCGAGCGCATCAATATTAAACTCCGTCTCTGCCCATGCATGATTCGCCACCGCCATCAGGCCGGGCACGCACAGCATAAAAGCCATTTTGGAATAATGTTTTTTTCTCACAGAGTCTGATGTTGAAACGCTCATATATTTACTCTAGGAATTGCATAACGGTCTCACGTAATGAGGTATCTACACTAAGCAATTGGCTTGCTTACATATAATTGAGTTCAAACAGCGTCGTACTGTTAGGAAAAAACAGTTGACTGCTGGTCAGACCCAAATTGAATTCCAGATCACTGTTGACGATATCCGAAATAATAAATCTCTCGCCGGATACCTTGTGATATTGGCCGTTGTTGAGAATGCCAAGCTCATCACTCATGGCACCGCGCACGGACATGGAAATAAAAGGCAGTGATGCCTCTGCTGCTCCTTCAACCTGACAGCCGCTGATTTTCAACGTGCCCGGTTGCCTGGCCTGCAAAGGAATGCTGCGCTGCACGTCCAGGGTACAGCCCGACTCGGCCAGCCCATCCGAAATCTCGTTGGCGTGGACTGATCCCGCCATCATCACCAGCTGCAGCACCATGGCTGCCATCATTGAAGTTTTCATGATCAAGGTTCGATGTGAGGAGACAGAAGGTGTGAAGTTGTGGTGGCATCAGCCACCACAACCCTGGTCACACGTTAAGGCAGTCGATTACTCGTAGGAGAGAGTAAAGTTGGTCACTGCGGTGAAAGCGCCAGCTTTCAGCGGGTAGGTGTCTTGGCTTGCATAACCTTTCAGCACGGCGCTGAAGGGCAGCTCGTTGTCACCGTTGACCAGACCGAAGGCGGCTGTCGGTTCACCCAGCACGATAGCAGCGCCAGTGCCAGGGGCGGTCATCTTGATACCGGCACCAGCGGCGTCACCACCACCAATAACCAGCAGGCTGGAATCTACCGGGTCTTTGGCACCGCTGAAGGTGACCTTGACGGCATCTTCAGTATCGGAGATTTCACAGTTCAGCAGCTTGATGCTGAACGGCTTGGAGTTGGACTCGCCACCGTTGGCCAGCTCTTTGGTGCTGATCTGACCCATTTCAACTACCTGGTCAACAGACTCAGGAGCAACGGAGCAAGGAGCGTTGATGATTTCACCGTTGAAGGTGACTTTACCTGAACCGGTGTTGCCAGCAGCAAAAGCGGTGCCGCACAGCAGCATGGAACCAACACCCATAGCAACCAGAATTTTGTTAGCTTTCATTCGTTTATACCTACATTAACGTGTGTTGTACTGCATCACTCCAATCATGCTGGAGTCACGATCTTCAGTGATGCCGCGATATACTGCGGGAATTCAGATAATAAGTGCGACACTCATGGATGAATGGCGAGAGGTGGCCAACTGCTGATTGGTGGTACCCTTC
>NZ_JAPCJC010000008.1:0-191331 GCF_027707805.1 Aeromonas sp. QDB20
TTTTGCTATCTGGCTTTTGCAAACGGGATGAGGAAACAAGAGACAACCGCCAGGGCTGCGACTTGCCACTGGCAACTCGGTCCCTGTCTGTTGTCCTTTGTGCTTGAGCCGGACTCTGTCCGTCTCCCCGTCCGCTCCGCCACTACTTAAGAAGCCCAGTCGAAAGACTGGGCTTTTTTTCATCTTATTTTCCCCAAATTCCCTCTTTTCTCCTTACTCACTTCAGTAAAACACGCAGAGCCAGACGGTGGTCATGTCGGGATGGGTCCACTCGACCCTGTGCTTCTGGCGGGCAGGGATATTGATGTGATCCCCGGGGACTACTGAAGCTGAGACTCTCTTCGGATCTTTGGTGCAGTATGCCGCCAACAATGGCATGAGGGGGAATGGCAACCCATCGCAGACTTGTTGCCTGAGTGTCGTGGAAGACTGAATAGCGCCTCTATGCTTCGTCACACATATGAAGTGCAGCTTGAATGTCTCGGTGCTTCTTTCAGGTCTTGAGAGAGGTCTTGTCGAGAGATGTGCACACCAAGGCACTCAACTCAGTCAAGGCATTGGCGAGAGTGACGAGCAGCAGGAACAAGCGCAGGGAAGTGGCATGCACAACATCTGCAGCGTGAGTGATTTGGTTGGGTTGCAGCTAGTAAAAAGCGCAAAAAGAAAAGGGGACGGCAGCTGCCGTCCCCTCGAGTCATTTCGTCCAGTCCCTGAACTGCAACGCTCCCTGCAATCCCTGACTTTATCCTGATCCTTCGGAATATCCCCTTCCCAATCCGTTGAGGTGTCCTGTGGCCATCCTAGCCTGGCAATCGATCCTGATTGCTGCACTCTCTCCATCCTGGAGGTGTCCGTTACCACATCCCGTGGTGTTCCTTACGTCATCCTGACAGATAACCATCCGGGTTATCTCGCTTCATCCTGAAGCTGTCCTGCTCGCCTCCGGCGAGGTTCCTGTTCGTCCTGAAGAGCAACCATCCTGCTGCTCTGCCTCATCCCGAGGTGTCCTCAACCACGTCCCGCGGTGTCCTGTATTCCCTTTGATAACCATCCTGGCTATCGGCCTCATCCTGAGGTGTTCCCTGCCCACGTCCTGTGGTTTATTCCCTGCTTATGCGCTGTTTCTGCATCCTGCCGAATCAGCTTCGTCCTTGTGAGACCCATATTAAGGGAACCAGAGGGCGGAACAAGGGAGGATCCGGCGTTGTCGGCGTGATGGGAGCGCTTAAACGATCATGCTTGTGATAATAAATTCATATTAATCATGGTGTTAGTTTGTTTCACAGGAAAGCATAAGGATTCAAAGATGGCTTAGCGTACGGTTCGACACAGTGGCCTCTTACAGCGGCGATGGCTGATCTCTCACACGCAAAAACAGGGCGAAAACGATGGTAAAAACAGGCTCAATTCGGAGGGTAAGGCTTAAAAATTAGTTGAATAAATATGCTCAAAAAGAATACAAAAAGCCGGGCTTGGCCCGGCTTTTTGAGAAGGTGTCAGCTGACGCGGCTACCCGGTGTCGGATATGCCTTGCGCAAGGATTCTGGCGCCAGCACTTCCAGGTTCCCGCTCATGTTGTTGAGCCAGGTACGGAACTCCGGAGTGTCCTGCACCTCGGTTTCCACCACCACGCTGCGCTTGTCGTAGCGCGTCATGCGCGGGTTGTGGCCGGGGATCTGGCCGTCGACCAGGGTTGGGCAGTTGGCATCGATGCGGCCGACGAAGCGGATCGGCCCGCTGACATCCTGGTACCCCTGATCGCGGATCAGTTTCTGGATATTGAAATCCTTCGGCTGGGTCGCGCTGAAGTTGGTCAGCTCCACGTTCTTGATGTGGTCGAACGGGATGCCGTAGACCTTGGGATCCAGCTCGGACAGGGTGCAGAGCAGGGTCGGCCCCTCCGCTTGGTTCAGAATGCCGAGCGGATTGATGCGGTCATAGCAGAGCCACACGGTGCGCTCCTTGATGACACGCTGGATCTCGGCGCTGAACTTGCGGCCACGCCACAGAGCATCGCGGATCAGGGTGCTGCGGCGGATCTCCGGGTTGCCGGCAAACGGACGCGGTGACTGGTGCACGCTCTCGAGCCAGCGTTCCGCCAGTTCGCTCTGGCTGTCACGGATCACCTGGCTGGCCTTGTCGACCAGCGGGTTCAATTCGGTCAGGACACTGGCGGGCAGCAGCTGGCTGGCCTGGTCGCTCCAGGTTTTCAGCGCCACTGCCAGTGACAGCGGCATGATGTTGGCAAAATCGTTGAGGCCATGGCGCTCGAAGCACCAGCCGTGTGGTTTGCTGCGTTCATCCGAGGTGAGATCGAACAACCCCATGCCGGACATCTCTTCCAGGTCCCGTTGCACGGTACGCAGACTGACATGAATGCCTTCTTCTTCCAGTTTTACCTGGAGTTGGCTGGCGGTCAGCTTGTAAGGGCGGTGCGGGATGCAACGCGCCAAGGTCAGTTGTCGTAACAGCTTCTTACTCATGGTGCATGCCTTCACTGGTTTAGCGTTGAGTGTATCCTAGCCATGCCTTGCGACAGTCTATGTCGCAAGTTTTGCTGCGACAACTGTCGCCATTTTCATACAAACCAAGCTAACTATATGATCACAAAAGAGAACGCTCTCTTTTCTGGCAGCAATTGAGGCTAAAAAATGATGAAAATTCGCCAAATGAAAGTGCTGTCTTACGGATTTGGTGCAGAAGAAAAAACAGAAATGATGGGTAAGCGCAGAATATGATGTGGAGGAGAGGACTCTCCTCCACCGGGCGGGGATTTTTGCTGTCGGATCAGGCCAACCAGGACCAGGCCGACTTGGTGATGGCGGCGCCCACCATATAGCCGAATACCGCCAGGGCAGCGAGGCCGGCCACCAGCTTCTGACTGCGCGCAGGGCGCTTGAGCGCCATGACGCCGAGGCCGATGTAAACCACCAGCGCGATCAGCTTGGCCATCAGCCAGGGCTGCTGACCCGGGCTCATCTGCAGGGTCACCGCCAGCACTACCCCGAACAGCAACAGTAAGGTGTCGTTGACATGGGGCAGGATCTTCAGCCACTTCTGCTGCAGGCGGGCACTGCCCCCCAGGGCTAACAGCCAGCGATAGAGGAACAACAGCACGCTGACCAGCGCCAGCGTCATGTGCAGGTGTTTGAGCAGGGGGTAATAGGCAATCATATTGCTTCCTTGTCGTTGTCGGGCAGACCGCTGTTCCAGTTGTGGGCGTGAATGCGCTCCTGTCCTTCCTGATCGTCTTGCAGCAGATCGGAGAGGATGTCCCGGTATTGCAGGCTCTTGTTGATATAGGTGTGTTCGTCGTCCAGGTAGTTGACCTGCTCCCGCAGCAGCCAGTTGTCGTGCTGCTTGAAGGTCTGCCCGGCCCGCCAGGCCTGGTTGGCCCGAAAACCGAGCTGGGTCAGGGCTTCCACCCCCAGATCCACGGCGGAACCCAGGGTTTCCCGATACACGCTGCCCACGCCCTGGCGCAGGATCTCGTGAGCGTGGGGACGATCCTGGGCTCGCGCCAGTATCTTAAGGTGCGGGAAGTGTTTCTTCACCATTTCAATCACTTCGAGTGACGTCGCAGGGTCGTTGATGGAGAGCACCAGCAATTTAGCCTTGTGGGCACCGGCGGCGTGCAGCAGGTCGAGCCGGCTGGCATCCCCGTAGAACACCTGATAGCCATACTTGCGCAGCATCTCGATCTGGCTGGCATCCTGCTCAAGGATGGTGGTACCTATGCCGTGACCGTGCAGCAAGCGTCCCACGATCTGACCGAAGCGGCCGAAGCCGGCGATGATCACCGGGTGCTCCACCAGCTCCGGCTGCTCGTGCTGCGGGACCTCGCTCTGGTTGCGGTAGTCGAACCAGGGCTGGATCACCCGATCGTTGAGGATCAGCAGCAGCGGCGTCAGCGCCATGGAGAGCGCCACCACCAGGGTCAGCAGGGCGATGGTATCCCCCGGCAATACCCTGTTCTGAGCGGCGAACGAGAACAGCACGAAGGCGAACTCTCCCCCCTGAGCCAGCGCCAGCCCGAAGGTCCAGCGCTGGCTCGGCGAGATGCGGATGATGAAGCCAAGCGCCATCAACACCAGCCACTTGAGCAGCATCAGGCCGACCACCAGGGCCGGGATCAGCAGCGGATGTTCGGCAAACAGCCCGAAGTTGATGCCCGCCCCCACCGACATAAAGAAGAGGCCGAGCAGCAGCCCCTTGAACGGCTCTATGTCCGCCTCCAGTTCGTGGCGGTATTCGCTGTCCGCCAGCACCACCCCGGCCAGGAAGGAGCCGAGGGCGGGGGAGAGGCCTACCGATTCCATCAGCACGGCGATGGCGATCACCAGCAGCAGGGCGGCGGCGACGAAGATCTCCCGCATGTGGGACTGGGCGATGGCGCGAAACACCGGGCGCATCAGGTAATGACCCCCCAGCACTATGCCGGAGATGGCGGCCACCACCAGCAGGCCGTGTTGCCAACCGGCCAGCTCAGAGCTGCCGCTGCTGGCCACCGGCGCGATGGCCAGCAGCGGCAGGATCGCCAGGATGGGGATGACGGCGATGTCCTGGAACAGCAGCACGGCGAAGGCGGAGCGGCCGCTCTCGCTCTGCATCAGTTTGCGCTCCTGCAGGCTCTGCAGCACGATGGCGGTGGAGGAGAGCGCCAGGATGAGGCCGATGGCCAGCCCCTGTTGCCAGGGCAGGCCAATGAGGTGGGCCACGCCGGTCAGGGCTGCCGTAGTGAGCAGCACTTGCAGTCCGCCGGTGCCGAGAATGGGCCCCTTCAGCTGCCACAGCAGCGCCGGCCTGAGCTCCAGCCCGACCAGAAACAGCATCAGCACCACTCCGAACTCGGCGAAGTGCATCACGTCTTTTTGCTCACCCACCAGCCCCAGCAGGAAGGGGCCTATGATGATCCCCGCCAGCAGGTAGCCGAGCACGGAGCCCAGCCCCCAGCGCTTGGCCAGCGGCACCGCGATCACCGCGGCGGAGAGGTAGATGAAGGCGTCGAACAGCAAACCGTGTCCCATCAGCGGATCCTCCGCGCCGTGGTGGAGGCCGATGAAGGCAGGCCGGGACTACGCCCGGAGCGGGTTCGGGTCATGGGAGTACCTCCAGCAGATCGCGCAGATAGGGGCTGCCGCCGAGTTGTTCCGGGGTCAGCTGTTCGTCGCGCAGGGCGCACAGCAACTGGCGATAGTCCTGGCCGCAGCGGCGCAGCGCCTCCGGGTCCCGGATCTTGTGAAAGGAGTGCAGCACGAACGGGGGCAGCCAGCTCATGCCGCACAGCTGGGCCGTCTGCTGAAAGGGGAGCAGGAAGTCGAGCAGCGGGCGCTGGTTGTAGCCGGCGCTGCAGTAGGATTCGGGGGCACCGCCGGTGGTGATGGCCGACAGCCACTGCTTGCCGTTGAGGGCGTGGGCTTCCGGGCCATAGGCGTAGCCGTACTCCAGCACCAGATCCATCCACTCCTTCATGATGGCCGGACAGGAATACCAGTAGAAGGGGTGCTGGAAGACGATGATGTCGTGTTCAGAGAGCAGGGCCTGCTCCCGCTTCACGTTGATGAACATGTCCGGGTAGTGCAGATAGAGGTCGTGCAGGGTGATGCCCTCCAGCCCGTCGATGGCCTGCAGCAGCTGCTTGTTGGCCCGGGAGCTCTGCAGCGCCGGGTGTGAGAAGATGACCAGAATGCGTTTCATGGGGTCCTGACCTGAAGAGGAGTGGATGCCGGCAAAAGATGCATTGCGCAGCGACGTTAGCAAGAAGCGCCGTGGCCCGCCAGCTCCGGGATCAGCTCGCGCAGCGCCGGATTGAGGGTCTGGTGGGCGGGATAGCAGAGGCCGATGCGCCGGAACATCCGGGGCCCGCTCACGGGCACGGTGCACAGACCCGCCTCGTCCTCCACCAGCCCGTCCGGCAGGAAGCTGATGCCGACCCCGGCCAGTACCAGCGCCATCACCAGCCCCTTGCTTTCGGCCTTGGCCACCAGATTGAGAGTGAGTCGGTCACAGGCCAGCAGGCCTATGGTCTGCTGATGGGCCTCGCAGGGTGGGCACTCAATAAAATCATAATGTTGCAGCTCGCCCAGTTCGAGTTGCCGGCGGCCGGCGAGGGGATGGTCGCGGCGCACGCACAAGACATAGTCCTCTTCCCATAGCGGCAGAAAGATCTCGTCCTCCCGGCGCAGGGCATCCAGGGTCAGCCGACAGTCGGCAGGCGTCCCGTAATCGGAGAGGGTGAGATCCAGCTCGGGCAGCACCGCCTGCACCTGCTGCAGCAATCCCGCCACCCGGCGCCGGCTCAGATCCGGCATGATGGCCATGTTGAGCCGAGCACGCGTTGCCTTCTGGCGAAACAGCTCGGGCAGCCGACGCGCCTCCTCCACCAGCTTGACCGCGTGGGGATAGAGGTAGTGGGCCGGGTCCTTCGCCTCGACCCCCTTCTTGCCCCGGATGAACAGGCTGTCACCCAGGGTCTCTTCCAGCTGGCGCAGCCCCGCCGAGAGGGAGGGCTGGCTGACGTGGCAGCGTTCGGCCGCCGCCGTGATGTTCTTCTCTTCATAGATGGCGATGAAGAAGCGCAGCAGTCTCAGATCCAGCATAAGCCCAACCATAGTTTTTTCAGATGATAACCAGCGGAAAACAATATTTATCACTGATGGATGCAGTGACTATAGTGATCCCGTTCCGTGCTGGCCAGCCGCTTGTTTGCTCAAACCGACTCTTGAATCAGAAGGAAAACATCATGTCCAAGCCTCTCGTCGTGATCACCGGTGCCTCCGCCGGGATCGGTGCCGCCATCGCCCGCGCCTTCTCGGCCGCCGGCCATCCGCTGCTGTTGCTGGCCCGCCGGGTCGAGCCCATGCAGGCGCTGGGCCTGCCCGATACCCTCTGCATCGGGGTCGACGTGACCGACACCACCGCCATGAAGGCCGCCATCCAGCAGGCCGAGGCGCAATTCGGTCCGGTCGGCTGCCTGGTCAACAATGCCGGCGTCATGCTGCTGGGCCAGGCCGACGTGCAGGACCCGGCCGAGTGGCAGCAGATGCTCAACATCAACGTGATGGGGGTGTTGAACGGTGTTCACGCCGTGCTGGCCGGGATGAAGGCGCGCCGCAGCGGCACCATCATCAACATCAGCTCCATCGCCGGTCGCAAAACCTTCCCGAACCATGCCGCCTACTGCGCCACCAAGTTCGCGGTGCACGCCCTGACCGAGAACATCCGGGAAGAGGTGGCCGATGTCGGCGTGCGGATGGTGACCATAGCCCCAGGCGCGGTGGAGACCGAGCTGCTCAGCCACACCACGGACGAGAGCATCAAGGCCGGCTACCACGACTGGAAGGATCAGATGGGCGGTGTCATTGCGCCCGAGGTGATCGCCGAGGCCGTGCTCTATGCCTGGAACCAGCCGGCCAATGTCTGCGTGCGCGAGATCGTGCTGGCGGCCACCCGTCAGCAACCTTGATGGGGGCTGACTGGAAGAGGGGGAGGGCTTGACCCTCCCCCTGGGCCAGGGGTTACCATAGGCCACCTTTCGTCAATGAGTCGTCTCATGGTTCTGACCCGTCGCCAACTCACTCGCGCCCGCCGCTGGCTCCCCCTGTGGAGTCTGCTGATGGTGCTGATGTCGTTTGGCAGCAGGGCGGCGACCGATCTCTGTACCCTGACGCCTCATTGCAGCCAGAGCGAACGCACCCTGGAGAAAGCCATGCCCTGCGGCAGCTTCACCGCGGCGCTCGCCATGACGGTGCTCAGCAGTGACAGCCTGACGGTTGCCATGCTGGAACCCGACGCCCCGGATTTCATCTCCCCTTCCCAGTTCATGCCGGATGTCCCGACCGACCGGCTGGAGCGTCCTCCCCGCACCCTGGCTTGAATCTGACCCCCGTTCCCGGGCATGTTTCATTCAATCTGAGGTGAGTTATGTACAAATCCCTGCTACTGGCCGTGCTGGCCGGTACCGTCAGCTTTTCTGCTCTCGCGGCCGAGAAGATGACCGTCTACAAATCCAAGTACTGCGGCTGCTGCCAGGCCTGGAACAAGCACATGGAAGAGAATGGCTTCGAGCTCGAGGTCATCGAAACCGAACAGCTTGCACCGGTCAAACAGCAGTACGGCATCACTCCGCAGCTGGCCTCCTGCCACACCGGCGTGGTCAACGGCTATGTGATCGAGGGACACGTGCCCGCCGCCGATGTGCAGAAACTGCTCAAGGAAAAACCGGCGATCCGCGGCCTGACCATTCCGGGCATGCCCCAGAGTGCGCCGGGCATGGATATTCCGGGTCAGCCCTATCAGGTGCTGAGCATCAGCAATGAGGGCGCGACCAGGGTCTGGTCGAGCTACCCCGGCTGATGAAGGCTGGCTGTGAGCGGACACGCTTCCATCATGTGAGGCACACCTGAGCGAGCCCGTGTCGCTCACGGTCAGGTATGGGGGCCGCCATCGCGAGATGGCGGCCCTTTTACATCCCGGCGCGGGAGAACTTGCAACTGAAGGCGACAAGGGGCAGATTGGTCCCCTGTCCAAGGAGCCAAGGCTCAGGTCCGCCAACCCTTTTAAAGCGCAAAGGATGCGACATGTTCACCTTTTCCCGAGGGCTTCTGCTGCTGGCTTGCCTGGCCGCCGTTCCCTGTTCATATGCCAATGATGAGTCCGCCATGCCCACACGCGACACCCAGATCCAGCCTCCCGTGGCCGCCAAACACCCCCATACCCTGAAAAAACACGGGGATACCCGGGTCGACAACTACTACTGGCTGCGCGATGACGAGCGCCAGAAACCCGAGGTGCTGGCCTATCTGGAGGCCGAAAACGCCTACACCGACGCCATGCTCAAACCGGTCAAGCAGCTGCGCGACCAGCTCTATCAGGAGATGGTGGCCCGCATTCCCCAGCAGGACGAGTCGGTGCCCTATGTGAAGAACGGCTATCGCTACCAGACCCGCTACGAGCCGGGCAAGGAGTACGCCATCTATTCACGCAGCAAAATTGGTGAAGAGGCTACAAGCCTGCTGCTGGACGGCAACCAGCGCGCCGAGGGCCACGAGTTCTACGCTCTGGGGGCGCTTGAGGTGAGCCGCAACAACCGCTGGCTGGCGGTGGCGGAAGATTTCCTCTCCCGCCGCCAGTACCAGATCCAGTTCTTCGATCTGGAGAGCGGCAAGTGGGCCGCCGACACGCTCGAGAACACCTCCGGCAATCTGGTGTGGGCCAACGACAGCAAGACGGTGTTCTACGTGCGCAAGCACCCCAAGACCCTGCTGCCCTACCAGGTTTATCGCCACGAGCTGGGTACGGATCCCGCCAAGGACACCCTGGTCTACGAGGAGAAGGACGACACCTTCTATGTGAGCCTCTATGCCACCACCTCGGAAGATTTCATCGTCATCGCCCTCTCCAGCACCACTACCGGCGAGGCGCGCCTCATCGATGCCAACGTGCCGACCCAGGCGCCGCGGCTGTTCCTGCCGCGCCAGGTGGATCACGAGTACAGCCTGGATCACTACCGCGGCCGCTTCTATGTGCGCTCCAACAAGGACGGCAAGAACTTCGGCCTGTACGAGACCAAAGAGAGCCCGGTGGAGCGCTGGAAGGCGGTGATCGCCCCCAATCCGGATGTGCTGCTGGAGAGCTATGCCCTGTTCAAGGAGTGGCTGGTGCTGGAGGAGCGCAGCCAGGGGCTGACCCGGTTGCGCCAGGTCAACTGGCAGAGCGGCGAGCAGAAGGAGATCGCCTTCGACGACCCGGCCTATGTCACCTGGCTTGCCTACAACCCGGAGCCGGACACCAGCGCCCTGCGCTATGGCTACTCCTCCATGACCACGCCGTCTTCCACCTACGAGCTCGACCTGAACAGCGGCAAGCGCACCCTGCTCAAGCAGCAGCCGGTGGCGGGCTTCAAGGCCGATCAATATGCCAGCGAGCGGCTCTGGATCACAGCCCGTGACGGCGTGGCCGTGCCGGTGTCGCTGGTCTATCGCAAGGACCAGTTCAAGAAAGAGGGGACCGGCGCAGGCACCAATCCGCTGCTGGTCTACGGCTATGGCTCCTATGGCGCCAGCATGGATCCGGACTTCAGCAGCGCCAGGCTGAGCCTGCTGGATCGCGGCTTCGTCTACGCCATCGCCCACATCCGTGGTGGCGAGGAGCTGGGCCGCCACTGGTATGAGGATGGCAAGCTGCTGAAGAAGCAGAACACCTTCAACGACTTCATCGACGTGACCGAGGCGCTGGTGGCGCAGGGCTATGGTGCCAGGGATCAGGTCTACGCCATGGGCGGCAGCGCCGGCGGCCTGCTGATGGGGGCCGTCATCAACCAGGCGCCCCAGCTCTATCGCGGCGTGGTGGCCCAGGTGCCCTTCGTCGACGTGGTCACCACCATGCTGGACGAGTCCATCCCCCTCACCACAGGCGAGTACGACGAGTGGGGCAATCCGAACCAGAAGCGCTACTACGACTACATGAAGGCCTACAGCCCCTACGATCAGGTCAAGGCACAGGCCTACCCGAATCTGCTGGTCACCACCGGGTTGCACGATTCCCAGGTGCAGTATTGGGAGCCGGCCAAGTGGGTGGCCAAGCTGCGCGAGCTGAAGACGGATGATAACAAGTTGTTGCTGAGTACCGACATGGACGCCGGCCACGGCGGCAAGTCGGGCCGCTTCAAGGCCTACGAGGATATTGCGCTGGAGTTTGCGTTTATCCTGGATCTGGCCAAGCCAAAAGCATAAGTCACCAAGGTTGCAGCCCTTGCCAGACAAGGGCTGCAAAAGAATCTCCTTTCCCTCTTCCCGCCTGCCGTCCGGTAGCACAACCAATTAATCTTCGATCGGCAAATTAATGATCGGCTTCAAATTTCTGGCGACCGATATCCTTCATTTTGTGTTTTTGTTTGATTTATGTTGGCGCCGTGTGCTTAATCGATGCCGTTATAACTCTTTAATTGGCCCCCTCGGTGCCAATTATCTCTGGTTGGCATGAAGCCGACTGTCTCACCACAGGATGCTGGTGGCTTTTTGGGGAACGCTGGTCGTTCACCCATTTCCTCATCGCGAGGTCACGGACGACCGCCGACGCAGCACGGCGGTTTGTCTTGCATTCGCCCGTGGAACGGGCGAGCTGAATCAATCAAAAAGGATGAACAACATGAAAGGATTATCCCTGGCGTGTGCCTTGTCGGCAGCTCTGGTCGGTGTCTCGTTTGGTGGTCCGGTACAGGCGCAGGAGCGCTTCGTGACCATAGGTACTGGCGGTCAGACCGGTGTCTACTACGTGGCGGGCCAGTCCATCTGCCGCTTCCTCAACCGCGGCGCCGCCGATCACCAGATCAAGTGCAACGCCCCGGCCAGTGGCGGCGGTGTTGCCAACGTCAACGGCATCCGCTCCGGCGAGTTCAACTTCGGCATCATGCAGTCCGACCACCAGTACAAGGCGATGAAGGGCGTCGAGCCGTTCAAGGCCGAGGGTCCGATGGATGACATCCGCGCCGTCTTCTCCCTGCAGAGCGAAGTGTTCACCATCCTGGCCCGCAAGGACGCCAAGATTGCCGGCTTCGACGATCTGAAGGGCAAGCGCGTCAACATCGGCAACCCGGGCTCCGGCCAGCGCGACACCTTCGAAGAGATCATGGCCGTCAAGGGCTGGGACAAGTCCGTGTTCAGTCTGGTCTCCGAGCTCAAACCCGCCGAGCAGGCCTCTGCCCTGGGTGACAACAACATCGACGCCATGAGCTACTTCGTTGGCCACCCCAACGGTGCCATCCAGGAAGCCTCCACTACCACCGACACCGTGCTGGTGCCGGTGACCGGCCCCGAGATCGACAAGTTGCTGGCCGAGAAGAGCTACTACAGCAAGGCCGAGATCCCGGGTGGTCTGTACAAGGGCAGCCCGAACCCGACCCCGTCCATCGGTGGCAAGGCCGTACTCTCCACCAGCGCCAAGGCCGATCCGGAAGTGGTCTACCAGCTGGTCAAGTCCGTGTTCGACAACCTGGATCGCTTCAAGCGCCTGCACCCGGCCTTCGCCGACCTGAAGGAAGCCGACATGATCAAGGTGGGTCTCTCCGCCCCGCTGCATGAAGGCGCGGTGCGCTACTACAAGGAACGTGGCTGGATGTAATCCGGTTGCGGTTTCGGATGTGCCCCAGACTCGCTCCTCCCTCGGGGGGGCGAGTCTCATTTATTGCAGTACCAACAGAGCCACACTATGCAGCAAACACAACAACAAGAGGCGCTCTCGGCCGAGGAGCTGATCGCCCAGGATGTGGGAGCCCGCCTGCCGGTGGGCACCATGAGCTGGATCATCGCGGGTCTTGCGCTGATCTGGTCCCTGTTCCAGCTCTGGATCGCTTCGCCGCTGCCGTTCTCTCTCGGCATCGGTGTTCTCAACGACACTGAAACACGCTCGATTCACCTGGCTTTCGCCATCCTGCTCGCCTATCTGGTGTTCCCGGCCATGCGCAGCTCGCCGCGCGACCGGGTGCCGCTCGGTGACATCGCCCTTGGCCTCATCGGCGCCGCCGTCGCCAGCTACCTGTTCATCATGTATGAGCAGCTGGCCCAGCGCCCCGGCAACCTGACCACCATGGACTTCGTGGTCGCCTGTATCGGCATTCCGCTGCTGCTGGAAGCCGCCCGCCGTGCCCTCGGCCCGGCCCTGGCGGTGATCGCCATCGTCTTCCTGGCCTATAGCCTGGCCGGCCCCTGGATGCCCTCCCTGCTGGCCCACCGTGGGGTGAGCCTGCATGCGCTGGCCAACCACCAGTGGATCACCACCGAAGGGGTGTTCGGCATTGCCCTCGGGGTCTCCACCAGCTTCGTCTTCCTGTTCGTGTTGTTTGGCGCCCTGCTCGAGCGTGCCGGTGCGGGCCACTACTTCATCCAGCTCGCCTTCAGCCTGCTCGGCCACCTGCGCGGCGGCCCGGCCAAGGCAGCCGTGGTGGCCTCGGCCCTAACCGGCGTCATCTCCGGCTCCTCCATCGCCAACGTGGTGACCACGGGCACCTTCACCATCCCCATGATGAAACGGGTCGGCTTCTCCAAGGAGAAGGCCGGCGCGGTGGAAGTGGCCTCCTCGGTCAACGGCCAGATCATGCCCCCGGTCATGGGAGCCGCCGCCTTCCTGATGGTGGAGTACGTTGGCATCCCCTACGTCGACATCATCAAGCACGCCTTCCTGCCGGCGGCCATCTCCTACATCGCCCTGCTCTACATAGTGCACCTCGAGGCGCTCAAGCTCGGCATGCAGCCCATCGGCAACCGTCAGCCGCGCCCCTGGCTGCGCCGCCTGACCGGCTTCGCCTTCGGTGCCGCTCTCATCAGCGGCCTCTCCATGGCGGTCTACTATGGCCTGGGTTGGCTCAAGCCGGCGCTGGGCGACTACGCCCTGCCGGGGATCAGCGTGCTGCTGGCCGCCGCCTACCTGGGACTGCTGAAGATCGCCGCCAGCAACGAGCCGTTGCCGTCGGAAGATCCGGACAAGCCGCTGGACGAGCTGCCGGAAACCCGCGCCGTGCTGCTCTCCGGCCTGCACTTCCTGCTGCCGGTGGTGGTACTGGTGTGGTGTCTGATGGTGGAGCGACTCTCCCCGGGCCTGTCGGCCTTCTGGGGCTCGGTGATGCTGATCATCATACTGCTGACCCAGCGCCCGCTGCTGAACTGGCTGCGCACCGATGGCAAGCATGACTACGGCAGCTTCACCGACGGCGTGGTGGATCTGCGCGAGGGGCTGATCGCCGGTGCCCGCAACATGATCGGCATCGGCATCGCCACCGCCACTGCCGGCATCATAGTCGGGGCCGTCTCCCAGACCGGCGTCGGCCTGGTGCTGGCGGATCTGGTGGAGTTCCTCTCCATGGGCAACCTGCTGCTGATGCTGCTGCTGACCGCCCTGCTGAGCCTGATCCTCGGCATGGGCTTGCCCACCACCGCCAACTACATAGTGGTGTCGAGCCTGCTGGCGCCGGTGATCGTCACCCTGGGGCAGCAGAACGGCCTCATCGTGCCGCTCATCGCCGTGCACCTGTTCGTCTTCTACTTCGGCATCATGGCCGACGTGACCCCGCCGGTGGGGCTGGCCTCGTTCGCCGCGGCTGCCGTCTCCAAGGGCGACCCCATCAAGACCGGGATCACGGCGTTCTACTACAGCCTGCGCACCGCGGCACTGCCGTTCCTGTTCATCTTCAACACCGACCTGCTGCTCATCAACGTGGACTTCGCCCACGGCGTGCTGATCTTCATCGTGGCCACCATCGCCATGCTGATCTTCGCCGCCGCCACCCAGGGCTACTTCCTGGTGAAGAGCCGCTGGTACGAGAGCGTGCTGCTGCTGCTGGTGGCCTTCACCCTGTTCCGTCCCGGCTTCTGGATGGACATGCTGCACGACCCGTATCGCGACGCCGCGCCAGCCGAGCTGGCCCAGACCATGGGCCAGGTGGAGGCCGAGAGCACCCTGCGCCTGCGGATGGAAGGGGAAGATGCGGTGGGCAAGCTGCGCCGCTTCACCGTGCTGCTGCCGGTGCCGGATGGCGCGAGCGGTGAGGATCGTCTGGCCAAGCTGGGGATCCAGACCTATGAGCAGGACGGCAAGATCCTGATCGACAGCGTCACCTTCGGCAGCCAGGCCGCCGAGCTGGGGCTGGAGATGGATCAGCAGATCCTGAGCGTCAAGGCGCCCACCGAGCGCTGGCCCAAGGAGCTGATGTGGCTGCCGGGCTTCCTGCTATTCGGTGCCGTGATCTGGCTGCAGCGGCGCCGTCAGGCACGCTGATCCCGCACCCAATAAAAACGGCGCCACGATGGCGCCGTTTTTATTTACCCCGTGTGGGGTTATTCCTGCGGAGCTTGCTTTATGCGGCAGGTTGAAAGGCTGTTGCTTCACCTAGCTTAGTTCCGGCTGCTCTCAGACCTATTCAACGCGGCACATCATGATATCTATACGGGCCGCGGGAGGGCTTATTCTTGCGGATCCTGCTCCTGCAGCAGGCTCAGGGTCTGTTGCTCCACCTGGCTCAATCCCAGCTGTTCGCAGGCTTGCTCAAAGCTGATTCCCAAGTGGCACATCATGATATCGATGGCGGGCAGATAGTTTCTCATTGCTTCTTCCATGGTGATCCTCCGAACCCGTTCCTTATGCCCGAACCGGGTGGACGGGACAATTAGACTTTAGGCGTAGGGTGCTCGTTTGCTGAGCGCCTCTGCCACTGGCCGGGGGAATTTGTTACTCTCCCTGTCAGCAAGAAGATGTTGCCGTATGACTGCGAGCGACACGTGAGGAGCAGGGCATGTTATTGAGTTTCTTGATCATCGCATCGGGCTGGTGGCACATTCGTGCGGCCTACGGCTCAGACTCCCGTCAGTTCTACATCAGCAAGCCGCTGACTATGCTGCTCATCATAGCGCTGGCGTTCGGCTATCAGGGCTATGACCACGACGGCTCCCATGCCTGGATCCTGCTTGGTCTCTGCCTGTCGCTGGCCGGCGACGTGCTGCTGATGCTGCCGAGCGACCGCTTCATCCAGGGGCTGGCGGCATTTCTTGTCGCGCACCTCTGCTACATCGTTGGCTTCGCCCAGGGGCCGCTGGTGCTGAACCTGGTGGATGGCCTGCTGTTGCTGCTGGTGGCCGGCATGGTGTTCGGCCTGCTGTGGGGCAAGCTCGGGGAGATGAAGATCCCCGTCTTCTGCTACATGCTGGTGATCATCGGCATGGCCTGGGTGGCCGCCGGTGCCTGGCACGCCTCCCTCACCGCCGGCAGCGCCGCCGCCCTGGTGGGGGCGCTGATGTTCCTCTTCTCCGACAGCATGCTGGCGCTGGATCGCTTCCGTCGCCCCTTTCCCCATGCCACCGCCTGGGTGATGAGCAGCTACTTCGCCGCCCAGTTCCTGATCGCCGCCTCGCTGGCGGGTTGACCGGCGGGCCGCAATAAAAAACGGGCCTGCCGGCCCGTTTTGCTACTCCCTTCTCACTCTTTTCACGCCTCGACCGGTTCGGCATCCGGCGCCCTCGGGGCCGGCTGCTTGAGCAGCAGCATCAGGGCGCTGGCGATCAGCAGGAAGATACCCATCACGAAGAACACCTGGTTGTAGGCCATGATGGCCGCCTCGCGGCTGATGGTGTTCGACAGCATGGCCTGAGCCTGCAGACGGGCCAGCTCGGGGCCGGAGCCCTGGGCCATCATGCTCTGGGCCAGCTGCAGCAGATAGGCCTGTCCCTCTATGCTGGTGGCGGCCAGGGTACTGCCGATCTGGCTGACGTGGGTGCGGGTATCGTTGTCGATCAGGGTGGCTATGATGGCGATGCCGAATGCTCCCCCCAGGTTGCGCAGCACGTTGAGCAGGGTGGAGGAGGAGGGGATCTCGTCCGGCGTCAGGCTGGCGGTCGCCACCAGGGAGAGCGGCACCATGATGAAGGGCTGCCCCAGCGCCCGCACGATGAGCGACTGGATCAGCTGGGGGCCGGCGTAATCCGCACTCATGTTCATGTTCATGAAGCAGCTGACGGCGAACACCAGAAAGCCGAAGCTCACCAGATAGCGCGGGTCTATCTTGTGGGTCAATTTGGGCACCAGTGGCAGCACCAGCAGCTGGGGCAATCCCATCCACATCAGCACCTCGCCGATTTCCAGCGCGTTGTAGTTGTGGATCTGGGTCATGTAGAGCGGCAGCACATAGATGGAGCCCATCAACGCCATGCCGAGCACCAGGTAGGCGAAGCAGGCCAGCGCGAAGCGCGGGTTGTGCAGCAGCCGCAGGTTGACCAGCGGGTGGCGGCGCAGCAGCTGACTGATGACGAAGAACACCAGCGCCACCACCGAGATGACGGTGAGCCGCACGATGAAGCTGGAACCGAACCAGTCCTCCCGGTTGCCCTCTTCCAGCACCACTTCCAACAGGCCCAGCCCCACCGCCATGGTAAGGATGCCGATGAGATCCACCCGCTTGATCACCTCCCAGTCCACCGGCTTCTTGTCCAGCCCGTGGGCCAGCATGGCCATCACCAGCAGTCCCGGCGGCACGTTCAGGTAGAAGATGTAGTGCCAGGACATCTGTTCGGTCAGCCAGCCGCCCAGGGTCGGGCCGATGGCGGGGGCGAAGGTGGCGCACAGGCCGAACAGCGCCATGCCGGTGGCCCGCTTGTGCAGCGGCAGCAGACTGACGATGAGGGAGAAGGCCATCGGGATCAGCGCCCCGCCGGTGAAGCCCTGCAGCGCCCGAAAGACGATCATGCTGGTGAGGTTCCAGCTGAACGAGCAGAGCACGGAGGCGACGATGAAGGCGCCTGTGGTCCACAGCAGGTAGCGCCGCACACTCAAGCCCCGGCTCAGCCAGCCGCTCAACGGGATGGCGATCATCTCCGCCACCAGATAGGAGGTGGAGATCCAGGAGCTCTCGCTCAGGGTGGCCGACAGGGCCCCCTGAATGTCCTTCAGGGAGGCGTTGGTGATCTGGATGTCGAGGATGGCCATGAAGGCGCCGATGAGGCCCCCCATGACCGCGATCCAGTTGCGGCGTGGTATGGCGTCCATCAGTTGGCGGCGACCACGGGATCAGGGCTGCGGGTATCGACGATCACCTCGGTGGAGAGGCCAGGCAGCAGCTTGCCCGCCAGCGCGCCCGGATCCGGAATGCGGATCTTCACCGGTACTCGCTGCACGATCTTGGTGAAGTTGCCGGTGGCGTTCTCCGGCGGCAGCAGGGCGAACTTGGCGCCGGTGGCCGGCGCCAGGCTGTCGATGATCCCCTCGACCGGCTGATCCGGGTAGGCATCCAGGATCACCTCCACCTTCTGGCCGGGCTGCATGTGGAGCAGCTGGGTCTCCTTGAAGTTGGCCTCGACCCACACCTGCTGCAGCGGCACCAGGCTGGCCACCTGCATGCCGGACTGGACGTAGAGCCCCGCCCGCAGACTGCGCTTGCCAATGATGCCGTCGGCCGGGGCCCGCAGCTCGGTATAGGCCAGCTCCAGCTTGGCCTGTTCCAGCTGGGCGGCGCTCAATGCCAGCTTGGCCTGGTTCTGCTTGGCCTCGGCATCCAGCACCAGCAGCCGCTCGCGGGCGGCCTGCAGGGCCGCTTTGGCCTCCTGCTCCTGGGCCTGATTGACCTGCAGGCCGGCACGCACCTCGTCCAGGCTGTCCTGCGAACTGTAGTGGCGCTGGTTGAGCTGGCTGACGCGGCGCACCTGCTGCTGGGCCCGCACCTGTTCGGCATTGGCCGAGCTGACCTTGGCTTCCGCCTGGCGAATGAGGCTCAGCTGCTGGGTGCGGGTGGCGGCGAGATTTTCCGCCGTCGCCTGGTTGAGGCGCAGGTCGGCTTCGGCCTCGGCCACCTTGGTCTTGTACTCCCGGTCGTCGAGGCGGGCGATGAGCTGGCCGGCCTTCACCGGCTGGTTGTCGGTCACCAGCACTTCGCTGATGTAGCCGGAGAGCTTGGAGCCGATGCCGGTCACCTCGCTTTGCAGGTAGGCGTTGTCGGTACTCTCGAAGTAGCGGCCGTGCAGATACCAGTAACCGGCAAACAGCAGGCCGAGCAGGGCCAGTATCATGGCGGCCAGCAGGGGGATCTTCTTGTGTTGACTCATGTGGGGGATTCCTGAACTTAAGAGAGGCAGGCTAACACTGGCCAACTGTTTCGATTAGTATCCATTTATGAGATATACAGTTTCACTGGTGCAACAATGGATCTGAACGCTGCATTGATTCTAGTGCGGATCGTCGACAAGGGGTCCTTCACGGCGGCCGCCCAGGAGCTGGGCATGACCAAGGCGACGGTGAGCCGGCGCATCGCCGAGCTGGAGCAGCGTCTCGGCGTGCGGCTGCTCTACCGTTCGACCCGCCAGCTCACCCTCACCGAGGCCGGCGAGCAGTACTATCTGCGCTGCAGCAAGGCGGTAGACGAGCTGGCCCAGGCCGAGCTGATGGTGAGCGCCAGCCAGCAGGAGGTGACCGGCACCCTCAAGCTGGCAGTGCCCATCGAGGCAGGGCAGCTGGTGGTAGGCAGGCTGGTGGCGGAGTTTCTGCAGGCCTATCCCGGTCTGCAGGTGGAACTGGAGCTGACCAATCGCATCGTGGATCCCATCAACGAGGGGCTGGATGCGATCGTGCGGATCGGCGACATGAGCGACTCGAACCTGGCGGCGCGGCGGCTGTGGAGCAACGCCCGCCTGATCTGTGCCAGCCCGGCGTACCTGGCGCGCAGCCCCGCCATCACTCATCCCGAGGATCTGGTGCAACATGAACGGGTGGCGGTGACCAGCGGCTTTCTGGCCTCGCACTGGTGCTTCGAGCGGGATGACAAGGAGGTGCTGGTTGACCCTCCCTCCCGCTTTCGGGTTAATAATATAACCTGTGCCCGAGAGGCGGCGAAGGCAGGGCTGGGGCTCGCCTCTCTGCCCGCCATGCTCTGCCACGATGAGCTGGCGAGCGGGACCTTGGTGTCCGTGCTGCCCGAGTGGCAGCAGCCTCGGGTGCCGATTTACCTGTTGTTTCCGGAGCGGCGGCTGATGCCGCGAAAATTGCGGGTGTTCATCGATTTCATCGTGGCCAAGGGGGCCGACTACGGCATAGACACCCTGCTGTAGCCGGCCAGAGCCGGTGCCGTGGGAACGGCATCGTGGGGGGATCTGAGGGGGAAGACATGGATCACTGGATCAATCTGTATCGGGCTTCCCATTCGCTGGAGGCCCACGCCCTGAAAGGGGCGCTGGAAGTGGAAGGGGTGCCGGTGCGGCTCAATGGCGAGGCGCTGTCGGGCGCCCTGGGCGAACTGCCGGTGGACATGCTGCAGGTGACCCTGATGGTGCGCGAGCAGGATCGCAGCAAGGCGGGACGGGTCATCGAACGCTATCAGCAGCGTCAGGGCAACGGCTGGCTGTGCGGCCAGTGCGGGGAGGAGAACGGCGCCAACTTCGATGTCTGCTGGCGCTGCCACCACGATCCCCACGAAAATTAATCGCTCGCCCTGCCTCAGCGCAGGGTGAAGTCGATGTCCTCCCCTGCGCTGGCGTCGTGATAGGTCGCCAGATCCAGCTCCCGCTCGCTGCGGGCAATCAACACGGAAACCAGGATATCGCCGGAGACGTTGACCGTGGTGCGCGCCATGTCGAGGATCCGGTCGATCCCGGCGATCAGTGCCACTCCCTCCAGCGGCAGTCCCACTGCGGTCAGGGTCAGCGTCAGCAGCATCAGTCCGGTGCCCGGCGTGCCCGCTGTGCCGATACTGGCCAGGGTGGCGATGCTGATGATGGTCAGGTAATCCACCAGGTGCAGATCCACCCCGAAGGCCTGAGCCACGAACAGGGCGGTCACCCCCTGATAGAGGGCGGTACCGTCCATGTTGATGGTGGCGCCGATGGGCAGCACCTTGGCGGTGATGGCGGGGGAGACCCCGAGCCGGCGCTCGGCGCAGGCCAGGCTGATGGGCAGGGTGCTGTTGCTGGAGCTGCTGGTGAAGGCCACAGCCTGGGCATCGACGATGCTCTTGAAGTAGTGCAGCGGATTGAGGCGGGCCAGCAGGATCAGCAGGCTGCTGTAGACGCCGAGTACGTGCAGCAGGCAGCCGAGGTAGACGGCGCCGATCACCTTGAGCAGCGGCAGCAGCAGGCTCATGCCGTACTTGCCGGTCATCCAGGCCATCAGGGCGCAGACACCGTAAGGGGCCAGCGCCATTACCATCTGGGTCAGCTTGAACATCCCCTCCGCCAACGAGGTGAAGAAGAGGATGGCGGGGCGGCCGCGCCGACCGGTGGCGTTGAGGGCGAGGGCGAGGGCCACCGCGAACACGATCACCTGCAGGATCTTGCCGTCCACCATGGCCTGCACCGGGTTGCGCGGCACCAGGTGGCTCAGCACGCTGGCCAGGGTGGGGGACTCCGCCATGCCGACCCGTTCATAGGGTCCCATATTGGCGCCCATGCCGGGTTCCAGCAGCCAGCCCATCATCAGGCCGATGCAGATGGCGACGGCGGTGGAACAGAGGTAGAGGCCGATGGCTTTGCCGGCGATGCGGTCTAGGGCCTTGCCCTTGAGCAGCGAAGTGAGGCCGGCGATGACCGAACAGAAGATGAGAGGCACCATCAGCATCTGGATGGTGTTGACGAACAGCACGCCGATGGGTTTGAGCAGCAATGCCTGTTCGCTGAAAGCGGCGCCGAGCCCGATCCCCGTCAGCATGCCGAGCAGGGTCTTCAACCAGAGCGGACGGCGGGTCCAGATCCGCCAGGGTTTGAAAGCCAGTCCATGGAACAGCATGACGCCAATGTCCTTATATTCGGTCTGCGGTGGCAAAAAGGGGCGTTAGTGTAGCCATCCCCTGCTCAGGTTGCCACATTATCGACAAAGCCGTGACCATCACCAGTGCGGGGGCAGGGAAATCGGCAATTTGTTGGCCTATATCAAGGTCGTCGGCAGTGGGGCAGGATTTAATAGGCATCAAATATGTCTATTCAAGAGGTTTGCAATGACTCAATCGGTACACGGCCACGAAGTGATGGAGATGATGCTGGCGCAGGGCGGCCAGTTCACCCGGGCCAGCCTCAAGCAGGCCATCGACGCACGCTTCGGGGCGGATGCCCGTTTCCACACCTGCAGCGCCAGCGAGATGGATGCCGAGGCCCTGATCGACTTCCTGGCCAAACGCGGCAAGTTCATCGAATCGGAGCAGGGTTTCCAGACCCGCGCCGACAAGATCTGCAACCACGGTTGATCCCCGCCGGCGAGCGCCTGCCGCGCTCGCCGAATCCCGCCGCCTTTGTTATATTCGCCCTCTTTCCCCTCCTCTGTTGAAGGCTTGGCCTGGGCGTTGTATGGATACTTTCTCCGCTGCCGTCATGTTGTTTCTGATCATGGATCCGCTGGGCAACCTGCCGGTCTTTCTGTCGATCCTCCGTCATATCGATCCCAAGCGACGCCGCAAGGTGATGATGCGGGAGCTGCTGTTCTCGCTGGTGATCATGATGGCCTTCCTGTTCGTCGGTCAGCAGATCCTCAATTTCCTCAATCTGCGCCAGGAGGCGGTCAGCATCGCCGGCGGCATCATACTGTTCCTCATCGCCATCAAGATGATCTTCCCGAGTGAAGGGGGGGTGACCGGGCTGGCCGCGGGGGAGGAGCCCTTCCTGGTGCCCATGGCGATCCCCATGATTGCCGGCCCCTCGATCCTGGCATCCTTGCTGCTGCTGGCCAACCAGGAGCCGACCCGGATGGCGGACTGGTCGCTGGCCCTGCTGATGGCCTGGGGCGCCAGCGCCGTGATCCTGATGTTCTACGAGGTCTTCAACAAGCTGCTGGGTGAGCGAGGACTCACCGCGGTGGAGCGGCTGATGGGTATGCTGCTGGTGATGATCTCGGTGCAGATGCTGCTCGACGGGGTGCACCACTACCTGGCGGTGACCGGTCAGAACTGACTGGCTAACAGGAAAGACGCGGGGCTCGATGAGCCCCGTTTTTTTGCCTGTGATCCGGCGTGGTGACCGTCAGGGTCTTGCGGCCCTGTGCCGACAATCAGGCCGGTTCGGCCGCTGTTGGCTCCAGCTTGCCCATGATGAGGGCCAGCAGGGTCTCCCGCAGCCAGCGGTGGCCAGGATCTTCTTCGTGGCGCTGATGCCAGATCAGCAGGTGGGAGATGCTGTCCAGCGCGATGGGCAGCGGCAGCGGTACCAGCGGGTAGACCTGGGTGGCATGGCGGGCGTAGAGCCGGGAGAGGGTCACTATCATGTCCGAGTGCATGCCCATCCGCAGCGCCGCCTCGAAGGAGGGGACGGTCGCCTCGATGCGGCGGTAGAGATCCTGCTCCGCCAGCTTGTGATCCAGCATCCAGCGGTCGCGCCCCTCGCAATAGGTCTGCACGTGGGGATAGGCCAGGTAGCGGGTGAGATCCCATTCGGGTTCGTGCAGGGCCGGGTGGTCGTGCTGCACCAGGCAGGTCAGATCGTCGATGGCGAGCAGCCGCTGACAGATGGCGTTGGGCAGGGTATCGAGCCGAAAGTCCGAGTTGATGCAGTTCTCCCGCACCGTGAAGGCGATGTCCACCTGGCCCTGGCTCATCTCGGTCAGGCTGTTCTCGGTCCACTCCTCGTAGCGCAGCCGGATGCCGGGGGCCTGCCGTTTCAGCTCGCTCAGGTAGAGCGGCGCGAACAGGGTGAAGGCGCTGTCCATGCTGGCGATGACGAACTCCCGCTCGGTGGTGGTCGGGTCAAAATCCGGCGGCTGGATCAGGTTGTCCAGCGACAGCAGGATCGGCTGCAGTTGCTGCTGCAGGCTGAGGGCGCGTGCGGTGGGCTCCAGCCCGTAGGCCGAGCGCACGAACAGGGGATCGTCGAAGGTTTCCCGCAGTCGGCCGAGGGCCTTGCTGACGGCAGACTGGCTCAGATGCAGGCGACGGGCCGCCCGGCTGCCGTTTCGTTCCTCCAGCAAAACTTGCAGGATTATCAATAGATTGAGGTCGATACGCCCCAGCTGTTCCAGCAACATGATATGAATCCTCTTCAATTCTTAGATGAATTTATACCATTTGTTTTCATATCTAGGCGAACTTATGCTCGAAACGTCTCTCGCCTTCAATGGCGGCTGGTACAGGATGTAGTGGTTGAGGGGACAAGTAGCATCAAGCAATACGGCGGCCTTTGGGTCGCCGTATTTTTTGGTGATTTATTTGCAAACTTGCGCCTGTCTTGATTTTGCCCAACAATCTTTGCGCCTTCTTTTGATACAAACGATCGGTATCTATCAGTCAGGAGTATCCCTATGGGACTCGGTGGAATTCATATCTGGCATTTGTTGATCCTGCTCGTCGTCGTGGTCGTGGTGTTTGGCAGCAAACGCCTGGCCGGCGCCGGGGAAGATCTGGGCACCGCCATCAGGGATTTTCGTAAAGCCTTGCGTGACGATGAATCACAGCCGAAATAAGTGGGAGTTGAATGATGTCCGTAGAAGATAAAGTGGAATTGAACGAGACCTGTGACAGCTGCGGCTGCTTCGCCGAAATTGGCACCATCATCGGCGAGGGTGATGATGTGATGGAGCTGGTGATCGAGGCCGCCGAAGAGGCCGACGCCCGCGCCAAGCTGGCCGCCTACGAGGCGCTGGCCAAGCAGGTCACCGCCGAAGCCAAGAGCAGCAGCGAACTGAGCCAGGGCGCCAACGGCGTGATCCTGAAAGCCCGTCTGCAATTCACCTGCACCGCCGAAAAACTCATTTTCGAGATGCGTGCCCGCTCTATCTGAGCCCCCTGAAAACACGGCAGGCTTGCCTGCCGTGCTGACCCTTCTGCTGTGGGTCTGCGTTCTATAGTTAGTTATCCCACAGACGGTTTTGCCCGACGCGAGTCGGCCAACAGAAGGCGATCTCATCATGGTTCAGCGCAGGCTCTTCGCCACCCCTCTCCACGTCGCTCATCACCTCTTTGACCTGCCCGGACAGCCACTGGCGGTGACGCCATGAGGCGGCGCTGGCTCTGGAGCCTGCTCATTCTGTGGGCGCTGCCGCTGCTGGCGGCGGATCTCAAACCGCAGCGGCTGCCCCAGCCAGGGGATCTCGCCAGCATATTGCAAAAGAAAGAGCTGAGGGCCCTGGTGGTCTATGAGCGGGGTTTCTTCTTCCTCGACAAGGGGACCCAGCACGGCATTCTGGTCAACCAGCTGCAGGGATTCGAGCGCTGGCTGAACCAGACCTATCTGGCCAAGGAGAAGATCAAGCTCAAGATCATCTACATCCCGGTGCGCCAGGACAAGCTGCTGGACTACCTCGCCGAAGGGCGGGGCGATCTGGTGGCCGCCAACATGACGGTGACGCCGACCCGGCGCGAACAGGTGACCTTCTCCAACCCGGTGATCGCCCCCATCGAAGAGTGGGTGGTGAGCCAGCACAGCCTGCCGACCTTCAACCGCATTACCCAGCTCTCAGGCCGGCGGGTCTGGGTGCGGGCCAGCTCCAGCTATTACGAGAGCCTGCGCCAGCTCAACTGGCTGTTTCGCGAGCTGGGGCTGCCCCCCGTCTATATCGAAACCGTGCCTGAATACCTGCAGGACGGGGATCTGCTGGAGATGGTGGCGGCCGGCATCATACCGCTCACCGTGACCGACAGCTTCAAGGGGCGGATCTGGCTCGGCATGATCAGCGGGCTGCGAGCCCACAAGTTGATCCCGCTGCGGGACAACGGCCGTAGCGCCTGGGCCCTGCGCAACAACAGCCCCGAGTTGCTCAAGGCGGTCAACGATTATCTGGCCGATGCAGGCAAGCGCACTCTTTACAGCGACATGGCCCTGCGCCGCCTGCTGGCTCGCAACGACCAGATGAGCAACATACTGGCGCCGGATCCGCTGGGCCGGTTGTCGACCATCCGCAAGGTGCTGGAGCAGCAGGCCGACAAGTACCGGCTGGACTGGCTGATGCTGGCGGCGCTGGCCTACAAGGAGTCTGGCCTCAATGCCAATATCCGTTCCGAACGGGGGGCGGTGGGGATCATGCAGCTGTTGCCGAGTACCGGCAACGAAGTGGGCATTCGCGGCGCTCGCCTCGCCAGCCTGGAGGGTAACGTGGAGGCGGCCTGCCGCTACATGCGGTTGATCCTCGACACCTATTTCAACGATCCCAAGCTGGACGTGCTCAACCGCCACCTGTTTGCACTGGCGGCCTACAATGCCGGCCCGAACCGGGTGCAGGCGCTCAGGGCCAAGGCCGAGGCCGCCGGGCTGGATCCCGACGTCTGGTTCGGCAACGTGGAGCAGCTGGTGGCCAACGAGGTGGGGCAGGGTCCCATCAACTATGTCAGCACCATCTACAAGTACTATGTGGCCTACCGCTTCAGTCTACCCCAGCTGGAGGGCAAGGCGGCCGCCATCGAGGCGGTGGCCCAGCCCTGACGTCCTGCTAGTGCGATGGGGCGGGCGAGGTGAAAGGCTGCCAGGCCTGATCCCTGTGTTGCAGATACCAGGGGGTCAGCTGGCCGCTCGGCGAGGGATCCGGCTCACTGGCCTGCGGTCTGTGACTGATGGCGGGGCGATCCGTGAGTTCCATGGTAAATTCCTTCATCCTGTTGCTACGAGGCCCTTAGCCAGCGTTATGCCATTTCCTCATGACAGGCGGATGACGCCATGATCCCCGCTGAATTCGCCCTGATCGACCAGCCCGAGCTGGCGCTCAAGCTGCGCTGTCAGCTGATCCGCGGCGCCAGAAGCCGGATCCAGGCCCAGTACTACAGCTGGGAGGAGGACAGCAGCGGCAAGCTGCTGCTGTCGGAACTGCTGCATGCCGCCAAACGCGGGGTGCGGGTGCAACTGCTCATCGATGACCTCTATGCCGGCGACAACCGCTTCCTGGAGATGGTGGCCCACCAGCCGGGCATCGAGGTACGTCTGTTCAATCCCTTCTGGTTGCGCGGCTGGCGGCCACTGACCCTGCTGCTGGAAGGGCTGCTCAGCTTTCGCCGCATCAATCACCGCATGCACAACAAGCTGCTGCTGGTGGATGGCAGCCAGGCGGTGATCGGGGGTCGCAATATCGGGGATCGTTACTTCGGACTCGGCGGTGCCCCCCAGTTCGTCGATCTGGATCTTGCCTGCCGCGGCCCGCTCTGCCAGCGGGTCGAGCAGGGGTTCGATCAATTCTGGCGCAGCCGCTGGAGCCACCCGATCCGCCGTCTGTTGCGCCGCCCGCTGCAACGGGCCGAGGTGCAGGTGGTGAACGACTTCCTGCTGACCCTGAACGAGCCGCAGATCTCGGCCGTCTATGACCTGCCCGCCAGCCTGTTCGATCCCGAGCCGATCCCTCTGTGCTGGCATGCCGGGCGGGCCGAGGTGTGGTTTGACCGCCCCGGCAAGGGGTTGGTATCCCGGCCCACCACGGCGCGACTGCTCTGGCGCAAACTGGCCGACAATCAGGGCACATTGCGCCTGGTCACCCCCTATCTCATCCTGACCCGAGGTCTGCGCCGCCGACTCAGGCAGCAGCGTCAAGCGGGGGTGACCATCGACATCCTGACCAACTCCCTGGCCAGCACGGATGTGCCGCTGGTGTACGGCGCCTACCGTCGTCACCGCCCCTGGCTGATACGCCAGGGCATAGCGCTGTCGGAGCTGGAGGGGGCATCTCTCAGCCTGCACGCCAAGCTGATCCTGGTGGGGGAGGAGGAGGCGCTGCTCGGCAGCTTCAATCTGGATCCGCGCTCCCTGCTGCTCAACACCGAGCTGGTGTTGCATCTGGCCTGCCCCGCGCTGTGCGCCGAGTTGCAGCAGTGGCTGACGACCTGGCAGCAGCGTTCATCCCACTCGGTGGCTGCCCCGCCCTCGACCCTGCGCCGCCTGCTGGCCAGGGTCAGCGACTGGTTGCCGTTGCAGCGCTGGTTGTGAGTGGATCACGGCTTGTGCGAGATCTCGCAAAGCCTTGTGCGCCTTCGAGGATAACGTTTGCCATCCAATGGCGATGGGGTGATTTATCGTATTGTTTTTAATCAGATTGTTTTCTGGTTGAAGTTGGATGAGCGGCAGATGCTTGCATAGATGACCGAATATATCGGTTTTTTATTTTATTTATCTGCGTAATATTTCAACTGCAAGGACAACACGGCGGCTTGCCGTCGTGCGGAAGAGGGTCGTGAAGGGAATCGGCCGACTGGATCGCTCCAGCCGGAGCCTGCTTCAGATGGGTAGCGGAAACTCAGGAAGCAGGAGAGGAACCCGACGGGACCGGATTCCAATATGGAACATGCTATTTGCGAGGGGGTGACATGCGAGTGTCACCCCATTTTTTATGGCCTGCTGGCTGGGCTGAACAAAAAGACCGCCGATTGGCGGTCTTTTTGTTTGTGTAGTCTGACGGTCTATGGTCAGGCGATGCCTGCCAACAGGCGGCTCCAGTTGCGCTTGGCCACGGTGAAGGCATCGTGCAGGCTGCGATACTCCAGCTGCAGTTTCAGCTGGTCATAACGGGCCAGTGCCTTGCGCTTGCGCTGCTCCAGCAGGCGTTTGCGGCTGGCGTAGTAGTGCTGCAGCTGCTGGCTCAGCTTGTCGTACTCCTCCTGCAGCAGCGCCTGCCACAGCTCCCTGTCGTCCTGTCTGTGCAGCCTGGCCTGGGCCCGTTTCAGCTGCATCTCCAGCCTGGCCTGCTCGATCCGCTCTTCCGGGCAGGCGCGCAGATCCCGTGCCAGCCCGCACCAGGCGGCACTACGGATCAGCCACTTGGTGGGATCGTACTGCCACCAGCGGATGCCGTTGCGATAGTCGTTCTCGAACAGGTGGTGGAAGTTGTGGTAGCCCTCGCCGAAGGTGAAGAAGGCCAGGATGCCGTTGTCCCGCGCGCTGTTGCGGTCGGTGAAGGGCTGGCTGCCCCAGATGTGGGCCAGGGAGTTGATGAAGAAGGTGGTGTGATGGGTCATCACCATGCGCAGCACACCGGCCAGCAGCAGCATGCCGAGCAGATCGCCGTGGACGAGCCCCAGCAGCAGCGGGATGCCGATGTTGGTGGCCAGGGTCAGCGCCAGATAGTGCTTGTGCTGGAAGGCGACCACGGGGTTGTTCTGCAGATCCCGCACGTTGCTGTAGTCGTGGTAGATGTCGCGCTGATATTCCCGCAGCATCCAGCCGATGTGGGAGAACCAGAAGCCGCGGCCCGCACTGTAAGGATCCTTCTGGTTGTCATCCACGTGGCGGTGGTGGCGACGATGATCGGAAGACCAGTGCAGCGCCGAGTTTTGCAGGGCGAGGGCACCGCCGATGGCGAAGATCCACTGCAGGATCGGGTGCGCCTTGTAGGCCTTGTGCGACCAGAGCCGGTGGTAGCCGGCGGTGATGGAGATGCCGCAATAGCAGAACAGCAGCAGGAAGCTGCCCCACTGCCAGAGGTCATAGCCATGGGTCATGCCGTACCAGGGCACGGCGATCAGTGCGGTCAGCCCGGAGAGGGCGAACAGCAGGGTGTTGGTCATGATGATCGGGGGGCGTTCCATCTCACTCGGTTCCTTTCAGCGAACAGCTGTGCGCTATTTTCCATGCAGCCGGAATTGGGGTCAATGGTAAAAAAGTAGGAGACAAACCTGATCCTGGCGCAGCCTTCGGGTTATCATTTGGCCTCGATAACCTGAAGGTGACTGTTTTCGTGGGTATTCGCGCGCAACAAAAAGAAAAAACCCGGCGTACTCTGATCGAGGCGGCGTTCAGCCAACTGTGCGCCAATCGCAGCTTTTCCAACCTCAGTCTGCGGGAAGTGGCGCGGGAGGCCGGCATTGCGCCCACCTCCTTCTATCGTCATTTTCGCGACATGGAGGAGCTGGGTCTGACCCTGGTGGATGAAGGCGGCCTGACCTTGCGCCAGTTGATGCGCCAGGCTCGTCAGCGCATTGCGGGTGGCGGCAGCGTCATCAGCACCTCGGTACAGACGTTCATGGAGTTCGTCGAGAACAACCCGAACATCTTCCGGCTGCTGCTGCGCGAGCGCTCCGGCACCTCTGCTGCATTTCGCCAGGCGGTGGCGCGGGAGATCCAGCATTTCATCGCCGAGCTGACCGACTACCTCGAAGCCACCACGGGGGCGCCGCGGGAAGAGGCCTACATCCAGGCCGAGGCCATGGTGACCATCGTCTTCAGTGCCGGTGCCGACGCCCTCGACATGACCAGCGAGGAGTGCCGGGCCCTGTCCGATCGCACCATCCGTCAGCTGCGCATGATCGCCATGGGCGCCGAGGTCCAGAACCAGAAGCGCCGTGAACCTCTCTCTTAAGTCAAAGGATGGACAGCTCCATGCATGACCAGAACACGATTCCGAAGAAACCCCTGCTGCTGGCCCTGCTCATCGGCATCTGTGGCGATGCCTCCCTGACGGTCTTGTCAGAGTCTGCGGTGCCCTTCTCCTTCTTCCCGATGATCGCCTTCGTGCTGGCCGCCTATCAGCTCTACCAGCACTACCGTCATGTCTCGCTGGAGGGCAACACCCCGGTCTGCATGCTGCTCAGCTTCTTCATCGGCGTGTTCGGCCATTCGGCGCTGGTCAAGGTGCAGTACCCAGAGCTTGGCAGCAACTTCTTCTCGCTGATCATGATGTTGTTGCTGCTGGCTGTGCTCTCCATCAAGCTCGGTATCAGCGTGGGGAAAAAAGAGAAGGAGTGACCAGCACTCCTTCCATCACCACCATGACAGAGCCGGGATCACCCGGCTTTGTTGTCTTCGCCGCGCCGCTTGGCATCGACGATGGCCTGCAGCCTGGCGCGGATCTCAACCATGCCGAACACTCCGAACACCAGCACCTGGGTGAACTCGAGCCGGCTCACCGCGAAGTAGGGCTTGCAGGCTGCCTTGACCATGCTGGCCTGCACCCAGTGCATCAGGATCACGATCACGCCGCACACCGGCAGGAAGCCGTTGAGCTTGCCCGGCAGCGGGGCGATCAGGCTGACCAGCACGCCGAACCAGAAGAACAGGATCAGACCCATCGCCAACAGATTAAACACCCGCTTCATCGTTTACCTCCCGCACATAGCATTGATAGCAGACCTGATTCGATCGGCCTGTTTGTCCTTGAGTCGTTGTCCAGATTGACGGGGAGGGGTTCGTGCCCATCTTCCCCTGCCATCCGGTTGTTAAACCGCGGCGTCATTCTTGATCTCCCGCAGATAGAGCTGGTAGCAGACCTGGTTTGATCGACCTGCTTGTCCTTGAGCCTTTGTCCAGATTGACGGGGGGTTAGTGCCCATCTTCCCCAGCCACACGGCTGTTAAACCTCGGCGTCATTGTTGATGTCCCGCAGATAAAGCTGGTAGCAGACCTGACCCGCTTGCTTGTCCTTGAGCAGTTGCCAGCTGGCCGGCAGCGGCAGATCGGCCATCTCCTTCTCCCGCTCCAGATAGATGAGGGCATCCGGTGCCAGCCAGCCGCGCTGCTCCAGCAGCTCGCACACTTGGGGCAGCAGCTCGCGGCGAAAGGGGGGGTCTAGAAACACCAGGTCGAACGGCGTGGCCGGCCCTTGCAGCCAGCTGACGGCATCGGCCTGGATCACCTGGCCCTGGCTGCTGCCGAGGGTGGTCAGGTTCTTCTTGATCTGCTCGGCGGCGCCCCTGTCCATCTCGATCAGGGTGACCTGCTCGGCGTAACGCGACAGCGCCTCCAGTCCCAGCCCGCCGCTGCCGGCGAACAGATCCAGGCAGCGGGTGCCGCGCACATGGGGAGCTAGCCAGTTGAAGATGGTCTCCTTGACGCGATCCGTGGTGGGTCTGAGTCCTTCCACATCCCTGACCGGCAGTTTGCGGCCTCGCCACTGGCCGCTGATGATTCTTACAAAGCCCGATTTCCCCTGCGGGGTTGGGCTCTTGCTCGGGCCGTTACGGCTGGATTTCACTCTGGGCATCGCGTTTCGTCGTCAGAAAATAAAGTGATAGTATAAGGCGGTTCATTTTTATGCCGACCCGCCGAGGGACGGCTATCTTAGCAGTCAGCCTTTGATGTGAGTATTTTTAGATGGCAAAAGGTTTGTTTTCCTGGCTGGGTTTCGGCCGCAAGAAAGAAGAGGCTGAGGCTGTCCAACCACAGACACCGCAAGCCACCCCGACTACCGTTGAGTCCGAAGTAGCGGCTCACCCGGATCCCGTTTCCGAGACGACTGTTTCCGATAGTACGCCGGCCGTCGCTGCTGAAGTGCCCGCCAGCGCACAGAATTCCGTTTTGCACGATGATTGCTGCCCGCCTGCCGAGCTGGACGACCATGGTCCGCTGGTGGTGGAGGAGTGTGCCTCCGATCTGGAGCCGGTGATCGTCAATGAAGCCCTGATCGCGGAAGAGGAGCGCGCAGCTGCCGAAGCTGCCCGGGTTGCGGCCGACCTCAAGGCAGCGGAAGAGGCCCGCCTTGCCGCTGCTGCTCAGGCTGCCGAAGAGGCTTGCCTTGCTGCCGAGGCCCGCGCGGCAGAAGAGGCTCGCGTTGCCGCCGAAGCCCGCGCCGCAGAAGAGGCCCGTCTTGCCGCCGAAGCCCGCGCAGCGGAAGAGGCCCGTATCGCAGCCGAAGCTCGCGCGGCAGAAGAGGCTCGCGTTGCTGCCGAAGCCCGCGCCGCGGAAGAGGCCCGTATTGCCGCCGCCGCTCAGGCTGCCGAAGAGGCTCGCGTTGCCGCCGAAGCCCGCGCGGCGGAAGAGGCTCGTATTGCTGCCGAAGCCCGCGCCGCAGAAGAGGCTCGTCTTGCCGCCGAAGCCCGTGCCGCAGAAGAGGCTCGCCTTGCTGCCGAAGCCCGTGCCGCGCAAGAGGCGCGCATTGCTGCCGAAGCCCGCGCGGCGGAAGAGGCCCGTATCGCAGCCGAAGCGCAGGCTGCCGAGGAAGCCCGGATCGCCAAAGAGGCCCAGCGAGCGGAAGATTTGCGCCTGGTGGCCGAGAAGGAGGCTGAGGCCGCCGCGCTGGCTGCACTGCCACTGGCAGCCAAGGTGGACGACGACACCCAGGACAAGCCGCAGCGGGAGGGCTTCTTCGCCCGCCTCAAGCGCAGCCTGGTGCGCACCAAGGAGAATATCGGTTCCGGCTTCTTCGGCCTGTTCCGTGGCAAGAAGATCGACGATGAGCTGTTCGAGGAGTTGGAGACCCAGCTGCTGACAGCGGATCTCGGTGTCGACACCACCACCCGTATCATCGAGGGGCTGGTGCAGCATGCGGATCGCAAGCAGCTCAAGGATGCCGAGGCGCTCTACGGCCTGCTCAAGCAGGACATGGGCGAGATGCTGGCCAAGGTCGAGCAGCCGCTGGTGATCGACACCGACAAGAAGCCTTACGTCATCCTGATGGTGGGCGTGAACGGGGTCGGCAAGACCACCACCATCGGCAAGCTGGCCAAGCAGTTCCAGGCCGAGGGCAAGAGTGTGATGCTGGCCGCTGGCGATACCTTCCGCGCTGCCGCCGTCGAGCAGTTGCAGGTGTGGGGTCAGCGCAACAACATTCCGGTGATTGCCCAGCACACCGGCGCCGACTCCGCCTCCGTCATCTATGATGCCATCGAGGCTGCCCGCTCGCGCGGGGCCGACGTGCTGATCGCCGATACCGCCGGCCGCCTGCAGAACAAGAGCAACCTGATGGAAGAGCTCAAGAAGGTGGTGCGGGTGATGAAGAAGCTGGACGATGCGGCGCCCCATGAAATCATGCTGACTCTGGACGCGGGCACCGGCCAGAACGCCCTGAGCCAGGCCAAGCTGTTCAGCGAGGCGGTGGGGCTGACCGGTATCACCCTCACCAAGCTGGACGGCACCGCCAAGGGCGGCGTCATCTTCGCGGTAGCCGACAAGTTCCAGATCCCGATCCGCTACATCGGGGTGGGCGAGGGGATCGACGATCTGCGTCCGTTCGTCGCCAACGACTTCATCGAGGCGCTTTTCAGTCGCGAGGAGTGAGTGTCTTCGCGATGAGCAAGCTCGGGCGCCGTGAGTTGAGCGCCCCCTGCCCCGACCCAGGTCGGGGCTTGTCACTGTCAGGGAACCGTTATGATCCGTTTTGACAAGGTCAGCAAGGTTTACAGCGGCGGCCATCAGGCGCTGCAGAAGGTTAGTTTTCATCTGCGCAAGGGGGAGATGGCCTTTCTGACCGGGCACTCGGGCGCAGGCAAGAGTACCCTCCTCAAACTCATCAGCGTAATGGAACGGCCGACCGACGGCCGCGTCTTCTTTCATGGCGACGACGTCAGCCACATCAAGCGGGGGGAGATCCCCTACGTGCGCCGCCAGATCGGCATGATCTTCCAGGATCACCGCCTGCTGATGGACAGAACCGTGTTCGACAACGTGGCGTTGCCGCTGGTGATCGACGGCTACAGCCATGGGGACATCAACAAGCGGGTGGCCGCTGCGCTCGACAAGGTGGGGCTGCTCGGCAAGGAGCGCTACCAGCCGCGCATGCTCTCCGGCGGTGAACAGCAGCGGGTCGGCATCGCCCGCGCCATCGTCAACAAACCGCCGCTGCTGCTGGCGGATGAGCCGACCGGCAACCTGGATCCCCAGCTCTCCATGGACATCATGCGGCTGTTCGAGGAGTTCAACCGCTTCGGCGTCTCCGTACTGATTGCCACCCACGATCTGGGGCTGATCGCCCGCATGCGCTATCGCACCCTGACCCTCAAGGCGGGTCGCATGTATTCGTCCGGGGAGGAGCTCTGATGGCCATTCGTGCGCGTCACAAACAGCCGCCGCTGCGGCGTTTCATGATGTACTGGGTTGACCACGCCCGCCAGGCCTTTGCCAGTCTGGGGGAGCTGTGGCGCAATCCGCTCGCCTCCCTGATGACGCTGGCGGTGCTGGGGGTCAGCCTGGCGCTGCCCTCCTGCTTCCACGTGCTGCTGAAAAACGCCGAGGTGGTGGAGGGGAGCTGGCAGACCAGTTCCCAGATCTCCCTCTACCTGCGCAAGGATCTGCCCGAGCAGAACATCCTCGACATGAAACAGCGGATCCTGCTCTACCCTGAGGTGGAGTCGGTCACCTACATGAGCCGGGATGAGGCGCTCAAGGAGTTTCGCGAGATCTCCGGCTTTGGCGATGCGCTCGACTACCTCGACAGCAACCCACTGCCGCCGGTGCTGAGCGTGATCCCGGATCCGCGCTGGCAGAACCCGGAAGGGGCGGCCGAGCTGCTCAACAAATTGAGCAATGAAGACGGGGTCGAGCAGGGCAAGCTGGATCTGCAGTGGCTGACCCGGTTGCAGGGGATCATGAACCTGCTGCGCCACACCATCACCGGCATCGCCGTGTTGCTGCTCTCCGCGGTATTGCTGATCGTCGGCAACACCCTGCGCCTGAATATCCTCAACCAGCGCTCCGAGATCGAAGTGCTCAAGCTGGTGGGGGCGACCGATGCCTTCATCCATCGTCCCTTCCTTTATACCGGCATCTGGTTCGGGGTCATTGGCGGCATGCTGGCCTGGTGGCTGACCGAGGTGATGGTGATCTGGAGCGAAGGGGTGGTGAAGGAGCTGGCGGGTCTCTACAACAGCAACTTCAGGCTGGTGGGCATGGGAGCGGTGGACGGGATCAACCTGATCCTGCTAGGGGCCCTGCTGGGTCTGATCGCCTCCTGGTTTTCGGTCCATCGCCACATTCGCGACATCGAACCGTCCTGATTAATTTATCAGCGTTTCAAAGCGCTGGATTTTGCGACCTGGATCAAGTAAAAGAGTGGCCGTTTCTGGCACGGCCACCGTTCTGGGAGTAATCTGGATAGCACCAGTCTTCAGGATCTTCTCTGGATCCTGTGAACCTTCTGATTTATAAGCAGTCTACAATTGCGAAGAATTTATACGGGTGTGGCCCCTATGCCTTGCTCGTCTGACTTGGCAAGCATGTGAAGGTTGCGAGCTCCGCAACAATGGACTTAGCATGCTACTTTTCGGGGGTCCTTCATTGTGACCCCCTTTTTTTGACTGTTCATTCATGATTCATCCTGCCGGCCTAAGATGATTCCGGTTCAGACATGCCAGTCATGTTTGATGCAGGCCGCAGAATGGCGTCCGGTCAGTAGACAGGCCCTCTCAGGGTGTTAGACTGATTCGATTGAAAAGTAAGAGGTAGAACATGGGAACTTCATTGCAGCGCACTATGGCTCTGATTCCGCAAGGTAGTCTGGAAGGCTATATCCAGGCAGTAAACTCGATTCCGGTGCTGAGCGCAGAGGAAGAGCGTGAGCTGGCTGAGCGTTTGCAGCAGGAAGGCGATCTCGAGGCTGCCCGTCAGCTGGTTATGTCGCACCTGCGTTTTGTCGTTCATGTCGCCAAGAGTTATGCCGGTTACGGTCTGCCCCAGGCAGATCTGGTGCAGGAAGGCAACATAGGCCTGATGAAGGCGGTCAAGCGCTTTGACCCGAGCGTCGGCGTGCGTCTGGTCTCCTTCGCGGTGCACTGGATCAAGGCTGAAATTCACGAATACGTGCTGCGCAACTGGCGCATGGTCAAGGTGGCAACCACCAAGGCCCAGCGCAAGCTCTTCTTCAACCTGCGCAAATCCAAGAAACGTCTCGGCTGGCTGAACCACGAAGAGGTGCAGGCCGTGGCTGCCGACCTCGGCGTCTCCGCCGCCGACGTCACCGAGATGGAAGCGCGCATGAGCAACTACGATCAGGCGTTCGATCTGGTCGGTGATGAGGACGAAGAGGGCGGTTTCGCGCCGGTTCACTATCTGGAGGACAAATCCTCCGATCTGGCGGCCACCATCGAGAACGACAACTGGGACGATCATGCGACCCGTCGCCTGAGTTCGGCCCTGGCCACCCTGGATGAGCGCAGCCAGCACATCATCCGTGCCCGCTGGCTCGACGACGACAGCAAGACTACCCTGCAGGAGCTGGCCGATACCTACGGCGTCTCCGCCGAGCGGGTGCGTCAGCTTGAGAAAAACGCCCTCAAGAAGCTGAAGGATGCGATGGAAGCGTAATCCTGTGCGCCGGGCGGGTTCGTCAGCTTGAGCAGCACGCGCCCAGGCAGCTGAAAGATACGATGGAGGCCTGAGCCTCCTGATGAAAACAGGGCCTGATGGCCCTGTTTTTGTTTGGCGGAGATCTGGTCGGCCTTGCCTTGGTTACCCTTGTGTATGGTATGTTGCCGCCACTGCCACAGTAGGGAGAGCAGATAGTGAAACTCTTGAACGACTTGTTTACCAACAACCGCGAGTGGGCGGAACGGATCAAGGCTGAGGATCCCGAATTCTTTGCTACCCTCTCCGCCCAGCAGGCGCCCGAATACCTCTGGATCGGCTGCTCCGACAGCCGGGTACCCGCCAACCAGCTGATGGGGCTGCTGCCGGGGGACGTATTCGTCCACCGCAACGTCGCCAACCTGGTGGTACACACCGACTTCAACTGCCTCTCGGTGCTGCAATATGCGGTCGAGGTGCTCAAGGTGAAGCACATCATCGTCTGCGGCCATTACGGCTGCGGCGGCGTCAAGGCGGCGATGCAGAACCAGGAGCTGGGGCTCATCGACAACTGGCTGCGCAACATCAAGGATGTCTACTTCAAGTATCGCGAGCAGCTGGATGCCATCGAGGATGAGCACGAGCGCTTCGACTACCTGTGCGAGCTGAACGTGGCCGAGCAGGTGGCCAACGTCTGCCACACCACCATCATCCAGAACGCCTGGCGCAAGGGGCAGGAGCTGGCGGTGCACGGCTGGATCTACGGCATCAAGGACGGTCTGCTGCACGATCTCGATCTCTGCATCAGCGGGCCGGAGCAGATCCCGGACGTCTATCGCGCCTGGCCGGACATGCGTCCGCCCCACCGCCGTCGCTGAGGAGCATTCCGTTGGCACCGGCCCTCTATCTGCAGATCAAGCAGCACATCCTGGATGGGATCCGCGAACGCCACTATCAGGCGGGCGACCGGATCCCGACCGAGGCCGCCCTGTGCGAGCAGTTCACCGTGAGCCGGATGACGGTCAACAAGGCGCTGCGCGAACTGGTGGCCGAGGGCTGGCTGGTGCGCACCGCCGGCTCCGGCAGCTTCGTGGCGGACCGGCGCACCGAGTCGCCGCTGCTGGCCATTCGCAACATCGCCGACGAGATCGCCGAGCGGGGCAGCGAGTACAGCGGCCGGGTGATCCGGCTGCAGCGCCAGGCCGCCGACGAGAAGGTGGCGGTGCAGCTGGGGCTGCGGGTCGGGGCGCCCATCTTTCACAGCCTCATCGTCCATCAGGCCGACGGTGAGCCGCTGCAGCTGGAGGAGCGCTTCGTCGATGCGGAGCGGCTGCCGGAGTATGGCGAGCAGGATTTTGCCAGCCAGACCCCCAACCGTTATCTGATGGAGGTCTGCCCTCTCTCCGAGATGGAGCACGTGGTGGAGGCGGTGCTGCCGAGCGCCGGCGAGGCCGGCTTGCTGCAGGTACGGGTCGACACCCCCTGCCTGTTGCTGCATCGGCGTACCTGGTCCGACGGTTATCTGGTCTCCTATGCCCGCCTGCTCTCGCCAGGCTCCCGCTACAAGTTGAGCTCCAAGACCAGTCTCAGCTAATTGTATATACATATCATTTTTGACAAAGCCCGCCTCTGGCGGGCTTTTTTGTGTTTAAGCTCTAATGAACACGCTGTTATCAAGATGTGAACTTGATCCTTTCTTTCCCGTCAGAGATCGGATATAAGTTAATGTATATACATTTAGAGGTCGGTATGAACAAGGAACTGTTGAACTGCGAGCGGGTCTGGCTCAACGTGACACCCGCCACCCTACGCTCCGATCTGGCCGACTACGGTCTGCTGGAGCCCCATGCCCTCGGCGTTCATGAGGGGAGGATCCACGCCCTGGTGCCCATGCAGGATCTCAAGGGCCCCTATCCCGCCCATTGGCAGGACATGAAGGGCAAGCTGGTTACCCCCGGCCTCATCGATTGCCACACCCACCTCATCTTCGCCGGCAGCCGCGCCGAAGAGTTCGAACTGCGCCAGAAGGGGGTGCCCTATGCCGAGATCGCCCGCAAAGGCGGCGGCATCATCAGCACGGTGCGTGCCACCCGTGCCGCCAGCGAAGATCAGCTGTTTGAGCTGGCGCTGCCACGGATCAAGTCGCTGATCCGGGAAGGGGTCACCACGGTGGAGATCAAGTCCGGCTACGGCCTCACCCTGGCAGACGAGCTCAAGATGCTGCGGGTGGCCCGCCGACTGGGAGAGGCGCTGCCGATCCGGGTCAAGACCACCTTGCTGGCAGCCCATGCGGTGCCGCCGGAGTATCGCGACGATCCCGACTCCTGGGTCGAGACCATCTGTCAGGAGATCATCCCGGCCGCCGCCGAGACGGGCCTGGCCGATGCGGTGGACGTCTTCTGTGAACACATCGGCTTCTCGCTGGCCCAGACCGAGCAGGTCTATCTGGCGGCGGATCAATATGGCCTGGCGGTGAAGGGGCACATGGATCAGCTCTCCAACCTGGGCGGCAGCACGCTGGCTGCCAACTTCGGGGCCCTCTCGGTGGATCACCTGGAGTATCTGGACCCGGAAGGGGTCCAGGCGCTGGCCCATCGCGGCGTGGTGGCCACTTTGCTGCCCACCGCCTTCTATTTCCTCAAGGAGACCAAGCTGCCGCCGGTCGCCGCCCTGCGCAAGGCGGGAGTGCCGATGGCGGTCTCCTCCGACATCAACCCGGGCACGGCCCCCATCGTCTCCCTGCGCATGGCCATGAACATGGCCTGCACCCTGTTCGGCCTGACCCCGGTGGAGGCCATGGCCGGGGTGACCCGCCACGCCGCCCGTGCGCTTGGCGAGCAGGAGCTGCTGGGGCAGCTCAGGGTCGGCATGCTGGCGGATTTCCTGGTCTGGAACTGCGGCCATCCAGCCGAACTCAGCTATCTCATCGGCGTCGATCAGCTGGTGAGCCGGGTGGTCAACGGGGAGGAGACCCTGCATGGATAAGATAAACGGGATCGACATGTCGGTCTGGCAGGGGCGTCAGGATCCGGAAGACGGTGAACTGGCCCTGCGCTGGCATGACAGGGTGCTGCCCTGGCAGGGACGCGGTGAACCCGGCGTGGTACTGCTCGGCTTCGCCTGCGACGAAGGGGTGCGCCGCAACAAGGGGCGCGTCGGTGCGGCCGGTGCGCCGCTGGCGGTGCGCAAGCTGCTCGCCAACACGGCCTGGCACCTGGGCCAGCCTGTCTATGACGGCGGCGACGTGCACTGCGAAGATGGCGATCTCGACGCCGCCCACGAGCGGCTGGCCGAGCGGGTCGCCACAGCCCTGGAGCAGGGCCAGTTTCCGCTGGTGCTGGGGGGCGGTCACGAGGTGGCGTTTGGCAGCTGGAGCGGCCTCAACCGTCATCTGGGCGGCCGTGGGAGGGTGGGCATCATCAACTTCGACGCTCACTTCGACCTGCGCATGAAGCTGGAGCAGGCGAGTTCCGGCACCCCCTTCTTCCAGATTGCCGAGCAGTGCGCTGCCCAGGGCACGCCCTTTACCTACGCCTGCCTCGGGGTGGCCGAGACCGCCAACACGGCGGCCCTGTTTGCCCGCGCCGAGGCGCTGGGGGTGTGGCACGAGCTGGACGAGGCGATGACGCCGACCGAGCTGCCAGCCTTGCTCAACGGGCTGGATGCCTTTATCGCCCGCTGTGAGCACCTCTATCTGACCATCGATCTGGACGTGCTGCCCGCCGCCGTGATGCCGGGGGTAAGTGCCCCTGCCGCCCGCGGCGTGGAGCTGGCGGTCATCGAACCGCTGATCGCCCATATCCGGGCCAGCGGCAAGCTCAGGCTCGCCGATCTGGCTGAGTACAACCCGAATCTGGATCAGGACAACCGCAGCGCCCGCGTGGCCGCGCGCCTGGTCCACCAGTTGACCAAGTAGCGGCGCACCGCGCCGCCTGACCGTATCGCTAAACAAGGAGTGTCTATGTCTGTACAACACCAGGATCCCCGCCACGATCCGAGCCGGATCATCCGTGCTCCCCACGGCACCCAGCTGACTGCCAAGAGCTGGCTCACCGAGGCGCCCCTGCGGATGCTGATGAACAACCTGGATCCGGAAGTGGCCGAGCATCCCCAGTCCCTGGTGGTGTACGGCGGCATCGGTCGCGCCGCCCGCAACTGGGCCTGCTACGACAAGATCGTCGAGGTGCTGACCCGCCTCGAGGAGAACGAGACCCTGCTGGTGCAATCCGGCAAGCCGGTCGGCGTGTTCCAGACCCACAAGGACGCACCGCGGGTGCTGATCGCCAACTCCAACCTGGTGCCGCACTGGGCCAACTGGGAGCACTTCAACGAGCTCGACAAGAAGGGCCTGATGATGTACGGCCAGATGACCGCCGGCTCTTGGATCTACATCGGCACTCAGGGCATCGTGCAGGGCACCTACGAGACCTTCTTCGCCGTGGCCAACCAGCACTTCAACGGCGAACCCAAGGGGCGCTGGATCCTCACCGGCGGGCTCGGTGGCATGGGCGGCGCTCAGCCGCTGGCCGCCACCATGGCCGGCTTCTCGATGATCGCCGTGGAGTGCGACGAGACCCGCATCGATTTTCGCCTCAAGACCCGCTACGTCGACAAGAAGGCCCATAGCCTGGATGAGGCGCTGGCCATGGTCGAGGAAGCCAGGCAGAGCGGCACTGCCGTCTCCGTCGGCCTGCTCGGCAATGCCGCCGACGTCTTCGCCGAACTGGTGGCCCGCGGCATCACGCCGGACGTGGTGACCGACCAGACCTCAGCCCACGACCCGATCCACGGCTACCTGCCCCAGGGCTGGAGCGTGGCCCAGTGGCGCGACCTGCAGAAGAGCGCGCCGCAAGAGGTCAATGTGGCCGCCCGCCGCTCCATGGCTCGCCAGGTGGAAGCCATGCTGACCCTGCAGGCCCGCGGCGCCGCCACGCTCGATTACGGTAACAACATTCGCCAGATGGCGCTGGAAGAGGGGGTCAAGAATGCCTTCGACTTCCCGGGCTTCGTGCCGGCCTACATCCGCCCGCTATTCTGCGAGGGCATTGGCCCGTTCCGCTGGGTGGCGCTCTCCGGCGACCCGGAAGACATCTACAAGACCGATCAGAAGGTGAAGGAGCTGATCCCGGACGATCCTCACCTGCACAACTGGCTCGACATGGCCCGCGAGCGCATCGCCTTCCAGGGCCTGCCGGCGCGGATCTGCTGGGTCGGGGTCAAGGATCGGGTGCGCCTGGGCCTGGCCTTCAACGAGATGGTGAAGAACGGCGAGCTGAAAGCCCCCGTCGTCATCGGCCGCGACCACCTGGATTCCGGCTCGGTAGCGAGCCCGAACCGCGAGACCGAATCCATGATGGACGGCTCCGATGCCGTCTCCGACTGGCCGCTGCTCAACGCCCTGCTCAACACAGCCGGCGGTGCGACCTGGGTCTCCCTGCACCACGGTGGCGGGGTCGGCATGGGCTTCTCCCAGCACTCCGGCGTGGTGATCGTCTGTGACGGCACCGACGACGCCGCCAAGCGGGTCGGCCGCGTGCTGCGCAACGACCCGGCCACCGGGGTGATGCGTCACGCCGATGCTGGCTACGAAATTGCCATCAACTGTGCCGTTGATGAGAAACTGGATCTGCCGATGATTGACGGCGCCAACGGTGTCAAAGGAAAGGTGTAACACCATGTTTGAACTGACTATTACCCCGGGCGAGCTGGATCTTGCCACCCTGCGCCGCGTCAGCCGCGAGCCGGTACACGTTTCACTGGATCCCGCCGCCCTGGCGGGGATCCACGCCTCCGCCGCCGTGGTCACCAAGGTGATCGAACAGAATCGCGTGGTGTATGGCATCAACACCGGCTTTGGCCTGTTGGCCAACACCCGCATTCCGGTGGAGCAGCTGGACGAGCTGCAGCGCTCCATCGTGCTCTCCCATGCCGCCGGTATCGGCGAGTACATGGATGACGCCACCGTGCGGCTGATGATGGTGCTCAAACTGAACTCCCTGGCCCGCGGTTTCTCCGGCATCCGGCTGGTGGTGCTGGAGGCCCTGATGCGCCTCATCAACGCCGAGGTCTACCCGGTGGTGCCTAAGAAGGGCTCCGTCGGCGCCTCCGGCGATCTGGCGCCGCTGGCCCACATGAGCTGCCTGCTGATCGGTGAAGGCAAGGCGCGCCACAAGGGCGAGCTGATCGATGCCACCACGGCCCTCAAGATTGCAGGCCTGGAGTCCATCGCACTGGCACCGAAAGAGGGACTGGCGCTGCTCAACGGCACCCAGGCGAGCACCGCCTTCGCGCTGGAAGGGCTGTTCCACGCCGAGGATCTCTACGCTGGCGCCATCACCATAGGTGCCATGAGCGTGGAGGCGGCCCTCGGCAGCCGCCGTCCGTTCGATGCCCGCATCCACGAAGTACGCGGCCAGCGCGGCCAGATCGACGCGGCCGCCTGCTACCGCCACCTGCTGGTGGATGGCAGCGAGATCGGCATGTCCCACCACAACTGCGAGAAGGTGCAGGATCCCTACTCCCTGCGCTGTCAGCCCCAGGTGATGGGTGCCTGCCTGACCCAGATCCGTCAGGCTGCCGAGGTGCTGGTGTGCGAGGCCAATGCGGTCTCCGACAACCCCCTGGTGTTTGCCGAGGATGAGGATATTCTTTCCGGCGGCAACTTCCACGCAGAACCCGTGGCCTTCGCCGCCGACAACCTGGCGCTGGCGATCGCCGAGATAGGCTCCCTGTCTGAGCGTCGCATGGCGCTGCTGATCGACTCGCGCATGTCCGGTCTGCCGGCCTTCCTGGTCAACAACGGCGGGGTGAACTCCGGCTTCATGATCGCCCAGGTCACCTCGGCGGCGCTCGCCTCCGAAAACAAGACCCTGGCCCACCCGGCCTCGGTGGACAGCCTGCCCACCTCCGCCAACCAGGAGGATCACGTCTCCATGGCCACCTTCGCCGGTCGCCGGCTGGCGGACATGGCCGAGAACACCCGCGGCATCCTGGCGGTGGAACTGCTGGCGGCAGCGCAAGGGTTGGATTTCCGCGCACCGCTGCGTTCCACCGAGCTGGTGGAGCTGGCCAAGGGCCGCCTGCGCGAAGAAGTCAGCTTCTACGACAAGGACAGGTACTTCGCGCCGGACATCGAGGCAGCCGCCGCCCTGCTGGGCCGTGCCAGCTATAACGACCTGATCCCGGCCGGCGTGCTGCCGAGCCTCTAAGCGGCCACCCAGCCCATGACAAAAGACCGCCCATCGGGCGGTCTTTTCGTTGCTGGGGTTGCTGATCCAGCGGTTATTCGTGCTCGAACATCAGGAACAGGTAGACCACGAACAACACCAGGTGGGTAGCCCCGTGCAGCGCATTGGTGCGGCCGCTGCTGAAGGTCACCTTGCACACCATGAGGGTGGTGATAAGTAGCACCATGTCGGCGGCGGAGAGGCCCAGACGCACCTCCTGCCCCAGCATGGCGCCGATGAACAACACGGCGGGCACTGTGAGGGCGATGGTGGCCAGCACGGAGCCGAAGTAGAGGTTCATGGCCCGCTGCAGCTGGTTGTTGAAGGCCGCCTTGATGGCGCCGACCGCCTCGGGGGCCAACACGATACAGGCGACGATGAAGCCCCCCAGCGCCGGCGGCGCCGCCAGCACCTTGACCCCGTGGTTGATGGGAATGGCGAGGGTCTTGGCCAGCAGGATCACCACCACCAGATAGGCGAGCAGCAACAGGGTGTGGTAGACGTTGCTCTGTAGCGGGCCGTGGTGCTCTTCGTAATCCTCGTGATCGCTGTCGATGAAGAAGTGGCTGTGGCTGCGGGTCTGGATCAGCAGGAAGACGCCGTAGAGCAGCACAGAGATGATGATCAGCATCCAGGACATGGCACTCGACATGCTGCCGATGTTGCCCCCCTCGGTGAAGTTGGGCAGTACCAGACAGAGCAGCGCCAGCGGAATGATGGCCACCAGATAGGATTTGACCCCGTCCAGATTGAAGCTCTGGGTGTGGTAGCGCCAGCCGCCAAACAGCAGGGTGAAGCCCACCAGGCCGTTGGTCACCAGCATCACCACCGCAAACATGGTATCGCGGGCCATCACCGGATTGGGTTCGCCGGTCAGCATGACCGAGGAGATCATCACCACCTCCAGCGAGATGACCGACAGGGTCAGGATCAGGGTGCCGAAGGGTTCACCCAGCTTGATGGCGAGGGCATCGGAGTGGCGCACCACCGAGAAGATGGCCCAGGTGACGATGGCAAGCAGCACAGCCGACACCGGAAGATAGATCCCGAGCGGAGTTGTCTCTGTCAGCAGGTCGCTACCGAGCGTCTTGAAGAAGAGCAGGGTGAGCAGGCCGACGGGCAGGGCAATCTCTTGCCGGATAAATGACTTCATAGGCAGTGGTTCTCATCTCGGGGCGGCGTGAGCCGACGGGTATGGAGCAGGATGGCACGTCACCGCAGTGACGGCCCTGCCAATGATAAAGGCTGTTGTCCGCGCAAGGAAAAAACATTTTGTTGCAAGATATGAGGGAGACGCATCCTCACCCGCTGCCAGCGCAGAGTCGTGCTCGCCTGTGCGGTCGAGGGGGCAGAGGCTGGCTCAGCGCTCGCCCCCGTGGTTCTGGTACCAGGCCAGCAGCCAGATCTTCAGCTTGGTCAGGGCCATGGGCGGGGCATAGACGTAACCCTGGATCAGGTGCACGCCGTGCTGGTCCAGATATTCCACCTGATCCTGGCGTTCGACCCCCTCGGCAATCATCTCCATGCCAGACTCGCGGCCAAAGGCGATGGTGGCATCCAGCACGCTGCGCTTGAGATCGTCTGTGCCTATGGTGTCGACGAACATCTTGTCGATCTTGATCTGGCGGATGCCGAGCCGCTGCAGGTAGGCGAAGCCGCCGTAACCGGTGCCAAAGTCATCCAGCTTGAAGTGGTAGCCCCGCTGCTGCAGGGCGCCGATCTCGGCGCTCGCCGTCTCGATGTCGGTGATGGGCTTGCGCTCGGTCAGCTCGAAGGTGAGCTGGGTGGGAGAGGGCCAGCCGTGGCGCAGCAGCAGATTGCGCAGGTGCGGTTGTTCCAGGTGAGAGGCCACTATGTTGACGCTGACCCACTGGCCGGGGATGAGCTTGGGCAGGTCGGCGATGACTTTTTCCAGCAGCTGGCTGGTCATCGGCAGGATCAGCTCCTGCTCTTCTGCATAGTCGATGAAGGCCCCTGGCGGGATCAGGCCGCCGCCCCGCTGCCAGCGCAGCAGCGCCTCGAATCCCACCACCTGCTGGCTGCGGCTGTCCACCACGGGTTGGTAGAAGGGGACGAACTCCCGCCGCGCCAGTCCGGCCTGCAACAATCCCTTGAGAGAGCGCCGGTAGTTGCGCAGCCCCCAGTAGGCCGCGACCAGCAGGGCCCCGACGGCGGCGCCGCACCAAAGCCCGTAGTAGCGGGCCTGCTGCAGGGCGTACTGCTCGAGCGCCTGGCCCGCCCACAAGGTCTGCCGGATCTGCTCGTGGGGATCGAGAAAACTGAGGCTGAGGCTTTGACTGCCCGCCTCCTCCTTGATGGCGCTGTCGCCGCGGGGGAAGGTCGGACTGGAGCCCCCCGGTTGCAGCTGGCTGAATTCGAGGTAGAAGCAGTTGGCGCAGGGATATTGCAGCAGAGCGTGGCTCCAGCTGTTGCTCAGCACCCAGTAGACTATGTTGCCGCCGCTGCGGTAGTAGGCGACTATCTCCTGTTCGGTGTTGAAGCGGGCCTGGGTGGCCGCGATCCCGAAAGCATCCTGATTGGGGTAGGGGGGCAGTTCGGCCAGGGTGAAGGGCAGATCCATCCCCAGGCTGGAGCAGCCGCCACCGGAGGCGAGCAGCAGCCCCTGGATACGGATGTGTTCGTTGTAAAAACGGGGGGCTCGCAGCAACGCCATGTCCTGCTCGCCGCAGTCAAAATGGAACTGCACCAGCTGGTTGCGGATGCTCTCGTCCAGTACCTGATGGCGTTCCACCAGGGCGGCATTGATCTCCTCTTTCTTCTTCTGCAGCAGTTGGTGGGCCAGGGTACCGCCGAGCAGCTGGCTGAGGGGAAGACTGGCCAGCAGCGGCAGACAGAACAGCAACAAAGTGAGCCAGAGTGGGGAGATGGTTCGCAAGGGGCACCTGCCTGATGGGCGAATAGGATGCATATGAGTGGCATCATCATAGTGCATTAGCTGCATCGATTTGAGCGGAGGCGATCACACTTGTGTCGTAGATTTATAATCTGCTGATAAATAATGGTTTTATAAAATCGGCTGCTGAAGATTCAATCGCTGACCTGTCATAAATGACAATTGTCCAGCTTATCTGAAGTGGCTAGAGTAGCCGTGCGGTTTGACTCACCGTGTGTTCAATACTCCTGTATCTGTTTTTTTGTCAGTAGCACAGAGTGTTAGTTTTGATATGAGTGTTTCTTTTGGTCCCCTCTGCGGGACCATTTTTCTGCCTGTCATTCGGCCATGGCCCTGAGCCCTGCCTCCCTTTCCTCTTCCTTGATCCTCCTTTTTTGGCTGCCACCCTGTCCGGGGCTTGGTGTTCTCGCACCTGTTTGGGTATGCTCGCCCGCTTAATTCCAGAAGCGGGATCTTCGTCCATAGGCGCGCTTCAAGGTTGGCTGATACGATGAAGCCACATGGAAGTTGTCGGGCATACGGAAAGGTACATGAAACTGACCACCCAGCTTGTCTCGTTTATTACCCTGTGCGTCATCGCGGCCATGGCCATGGTGCTGCTTGGCGGGGTGTTCAGCTTTCGCGAGCTGGGCATGGAGCTGCAGCAGAAGAAGGTCAACTCCCTGGTGGAGATCATCGACAAGCAGCTGGAGATCGCCGACGATCATCAGGATCTCACCCGCTGGCTGCCGACCCTGCTGCGCTCGGCCCACGTGGTTGAGCTGGAGATCCGCCAGAACAAGCAGCGGATCTACTGGTTTCGCGACGTGCAGCAGCCGACCGACGAGAGCCTGCTGATCCCCTATCACCAGGCCATTCCCCATCAACCCGACATGCAGGCCGACTTCAAGCTGGAGCGGCCGTTCAAGGAGTTCGAGTACTCCATCAAGGCCATGTCCGGCATCTCCCTCGGCATCTTCATCGTGGTGTTCGGGCTCTGGTACTCCATCCGCTGGCTGCGCTTGCAGTTGCGCGGGGCCGAGCTGCTGGCGGAGCGGGCCCAGCTGATCCTGGACGGCAAGCTGACCAAGCTGGCCCACGATCCGGCCGACGAGTGGCCGCAGTCCGCCAGCCAGGCCCTCAACTATCTGCTGGCCGAGCTGGCGGATGCCCGCAAGGAGCGCAGCCGCTTCGACAACTTCATCCGCAGCAACGCCTTCGTCGACAAGCTGACCGGCATCGGCAACCGGCTGTTCTTCGACAACCGGCTGGAGAGCGCCATCATGGAGGCGAGCGTGATGAGTGGCGGCGTGCTGCTGATCGAGCTGGCCGGGCTGGAGGAGCTGGATCCCGAGCTGAACGGCCGCCAGAGCCAGGATCTGCTGATGGAGGCGAGCGCCTCCATTGCCGTCTTCGTTCGCAAGCACAGCGGTGCCCTGCAGGCGCGCTATGCCGGCCAGGTGTTTGCGGTGCTGCTGCCCAACATGTCGGAGAGCGAGATGGTGGATGCCGCCGGCCAGCTGCACAAGAGTCTGCAGCGGCTGCACTGGCCCGAGGCGGTCAATGCCGACACCGCCGTCTATCTGGGGGCGGTCTGCTATCAGGCCGAGGACTCCCTGCTCAAGGTGCAGGAGGAGGCGGAGCTGGCGCTCAAGAGCGCGCAGCTGCAGGGCCACACCGGCTGGTTCCTCTACGAGAAGCAGCTGGACGAGGAGCAGAGCAGCAAGGGCACGGTGCGCTGGCGCACCCTGATCGGCCGGCGCATCGAGGAGCACGGCATCGACTTCTACGTGCAGCCGGTGCAGCAGGAGCGGGATCAGGTGGTGCTGCAGCAGGATCTGCTGATCCGGATCCACGACGAGCAGGGGCGGGAACTGCAGGCCGGCGTCTTCATGCCGATGGCGGAGAAGGCGGGGCTGCTGCTGCCGCTGGATCGGCTGGTGGCACAACAGACCCTCACCCTGTTGCGTCAGCGCTCCGAGCAGAGCTGTCCCATCAGCCTGACCCTCTGCGCCCAGAGCCTGCTGCACCGGGAGTTCCAGCGCTGGCTGTTCTTCGATCTGTTCCAACTGCCGCGCAGCACCAACGAGCGGCTGATCCTGCAGCTCTCCGAGGCCCAGGTGACCCGCCACTACGAGGCGCTCAAGCGGCCGCTGCGGGCGCTGCGCATGCTGGGCTGTCAGCTGGCCATCGATCATGCCGGCCAGGACGTGGTGAGCACCCAGTACATCAAGGAGTTCGAGATCAACTTCCTCAAGCTGCACCCCAGCCTGGTGCGCGAGATCCACACTCGCCAGGTCAACCAGATGGCGGTGCGCAGCCTGGTGGGGGGTTGTGCCAATACCCGCACCCGGGTCATCGCCGTGGGGGTGGAGAGCGGCGACGAGTGGAAGATGCTGCGCCACCTCGGGGTGCACGCCGGGCAGGGCCCCTGGTTCGCCGAGCCACAGCGGCTGGTGCTGGAACCGGCCGGCGCCTGACGGAGGCAAGAGAGGGTCGCCCGGGCGACCCTCTCTTTTTTGTGGTCAAGAGCGGTGGTTCAGCGCCTGCGCCGCGCCCGACCGTCCGTCACAGGCGCCCATGCTCTCTCAGCCCCGCCAGCCCCTGCATGCCGCCGGTATGGAGGAAGACGATCTTGCTGCCGCGCGGGATGCGACCGGCCGCCAGTTCGCGAAACAACCCCCACATCGCCTTGCCGCTGTAGATGGGTTCGAGTGGCAGACCCGTCTCGGTGCTGAAGGACAGCACCCACTGCCAGAGCGCCGGAGTGAATTTGGCATAGCCGCCGTCGTGGTGATCCAGCGCGATCCGCCAGCCGGGCGTGTCGGCAGCGGCCGGATGGAGGCGGCGCACCTCGTCGGCGATGAAGCTCCCCCCCTTGAGCACGGCGATGGCGAGGATCTGTTCCGGCTCCCGCTTGCCGGCGATGAGCCCGGCCAGGGTGCCGCCGCTGGCACAGGGCAGCACCCAGAGATCCGGCGAGAAGGGTACCTCGTCGACCAGCTCGGCCACCCCGGGGATGGCCAGCGGGCTGCTGCCCCCCTCCGGCACTATCAGGGTCTCTTCATCCTGGAATTGGTCCAGCCAGGCTGGATCCTGCCGCCGCCGGTAGCTCTGGCGGTCGACAAAAATGAGATCCATGCCCCAGCCTTTCGCCGCGCTCAGGGTAGCGTTGCTGACGGCCTCCGGTTCCCCGCGTATGATGCCGGTAGTACGCAGGCCAGATTGGCACCCGGCCGCCGCCAGGGCATGGATATGATTGGAGTAGGCGCCGCCAAACGAGAGCAGATGGCGCTTACCTTGCTCCTCGGCATACCGCAGGTGGTACTTGAGCTTGCGCCACTTGTTGCCCGAGATGGCGGGGTGGATCAGATCGTCCCGTTTGCACCAGAGCTGGACATCATGGGCGTTCAACAGCGGGTGCGAGACAGCGTGCAGCGGCGAGGGCAGCAGGGCCGGTTGCAACGGCAACGACAAGCCGGATTGGGGCTGGGGTGGCAATGAGTAATCCGTCATTTATCTGGAGGCTAATGCTCTGTTTATGCTAAGGTTTAATCCATTTTTGGCGGCCAGGTGCGGGTTTCAATGAAACAACTTTTCAGACGTTCGACCCCGGGCGGGCAGGTGGGACTCCTGTTGGCCGGCGATCGGATCATGCTGGCTTCGCTTGGCAACCAACCCATCTTCGCCACCCGCGCCATCAACGGCCCGCAAGAGTGGTCTCAGGCCATGGGCGAGCTGTTCAGCCGCCACGGCCTCGCCAAGTCTAAGGTGCGAGTCGCCCTCGCGGCCAGCCTTTATCAACAGGTCCAGATCGACAAGCCGGCGGTGCCCGATGCCGAAATGGTCGGCGCCCTGCCCTGGGCGGTCAAGGATTACGTCAACGAGCCCGTGCTGCAGCTCGCCATGGATTATGTGGACCTGCCCACCCCGCCCGCTGGCCGGCCGCGCATCAACGTGATCTGCGTGCCCAAGGCCCGGGTGCAGCAGCTGGCGGATGCGGTCAATCAGGTGGCGACCCTGGAGGCCATCGTCAGCGACGAGTTGGCGATGACCGCCCTCTACGAGCCGGATCAGACGGTACGCATGCTGCTGTGGCAGCCGAAGGGGCAGGATCTGCAGTTGTTGGTGTTCCATCAGGGGGGGCTCTGCTTCTCCCGTCAGCTGCGTGGTTTCACGGCCCTCGCCGGCGAGCACGAGCCGGACGCCATGCTGCTCGACTCGCTGGCGCTGGAGATCCAGCGCTCCCTCGATTACCTGGCGGGCCAGCTCAAGCTGCCGGAACTCGGCCAGATGCAGCTCGCCATCGCCTCGCCCTTCATCGGCACCCTGGTGCGGCACATGGAGCAGACCTTCGGCTTTGCCGTCTCCGCCATGGCCAACAAGGCGATCCTGTCTGGAGTCGAATATCTCTCGGCCTATGCAGCGGCTCTGGGGGAGGATGCCTGATGAAACGTCAGATCAACCTCTATGGCGCCGAGTTTCGGCCCAGACGGCAGTGGGCCAGCCTCAACCAGATGGCGCTGGTGTGGGGCGCTTGCGTGCTGGCGCTGCTGTGCGCCGCCGCCGTCATCGGCTGGCAGCAGCACGGGGTCGAGCGCGAGCTGGCCCAGCTGCGGGCTGAACTGGAGGTCAAACGCGGCGAGGCGCAGCGGCTGGATGCCGAGCTGGCCCGTCACCAGGCCGATGGCCTGCTGCAGCAACAGCTTGCCACCAGGCAGGAGGAGCTGACAGCCAAGCAGGGCCTGATCAGGCAGCTGGGCAGCCTGGCGCTGCAAAAATCCAGGGGCTATGCCGGGCTGATGGCCGATCTCTCCCGCATCCGGGATCCGCAGCTCTCCTTGCAGCGGATCGAGATCGCCGACGGGCGTGTCAACCTGTCCGGTTTCGCCGGCCGCAGCCAGGACGTGCCGGCCTGGGTCAACCGTTTCAAGCAGACCCCCAGTCTGGCTGGCAAGCAGTTTGGTGAATTGACCTTGAGCCGTGACAAGGAGGGCCGGCTGGCCTTCCAGCTCAGCGGCATCGAACGGGAGAAGCCCTGATGAGCCTGAAAGCGCAGTGGCAGGCCTGGGCAGACAAGCTGGCCGCCCTCAGCCAGCGTGAGCGGGTACTGATCATGCTGACCGGCGTGGTGCTGGTCGGTGCCATCTCCACCTATGGTTGGCTGGATGCCGCCGTGGTGCGGCTGGAGCAGGATCGGCTGGCGCTGAGCTCTGCCCAGCGGGATCTGGAGGTCATGGATCTCGAGAACCAGGGCAAGCAGGCCAGGCTGGCGCGGGATCCGGATCAAAACGTGCGCACCCAGCTGGCTGGCGTGGATGAGGAGATCGGCAAACTGGATGCGGCGCTCAAGGCCCAGACGGTGGATCTGATCCAGGCCCACGAGATGCCGGAAGTGCTGGAGGCGCTGCTGTCGCGCTCCGCCAATCTGCACATGGTGGCGCTCACTTCGCTGGCGCCCGAGCCGCTGATGGCGGGCGAGCAGCGCATCAACCTGTTCAAGCACGGCATCCGCCTCAAGCTGGAGGGCGGCTATTTCGACGTCTACCAGTACCTCAAGGCGCTGGAGGCGCTGCCGCGCCACTTCTACTGGAAGCAGTTTGACTATCAGGTGCAGGAGCACCCCAAGGCCGTGGTGGAGATGGAGATCTACACCCTCAGCACCAGCAAGGAGTTCATTCGTGGCTAGATGGTTTCCTCTGTGGGCGTGTCTGTTCACCCTGCTGGCCCAGGCGCAGACCGAGGTGTTGCAGGATCCCACCGCTCCCTTGAGCGGCGTCACCAGTGGCGCCAGTGCGACCGGTTCCCGCGAGGCCGGTCTGCCCAGGCTGCAGAGCATCATGCTGGGCAACGGCCCGGCACTGGCGGTGCTCAACGGCAACAGTTATCGGGTCGGCCAGCAGGTCGAGGGCTATCGTGTGGTGGCCATCAGTGCAGATGCCGTGGTGCTGGAGAAGGGGGGCAAGCGCCAGTCGCTGACCCTGTTTGCCAGCAAAATCCGCATCTGAACGCGCTCCGTCCGGGATGGGCGGGGCCAGGTTTGTCGAGTTTAATTGCAAGTCAGGGCGCACTAATTACACGAAAAAACATCATCTCTGCCTGATTTCCGTGGCCGTGCTGACGGCAGGCTGTACCAGCTACCGTCACCCAGAACCCGTGCAGGCCAAGGACGCGCTTCGGCATGCCATGACCGAGCAGAGCAAGGCCGGCGCATTGACCAGCGTACCCAAGTCGGTACAGAGCGAACTGCTGCAACTGAACCGCCCGCCCCAGGCCATCAGCATGCCGGAGCCCAGGCTGCGCATCGCCGCGCACGACGTGGATGCGGTGGAATTTTTCGGCTCTCTGTTCAAGGGCTCCCGCTACAGCGTGGCGGTGCACCCCGGGGTGGCCGGCCAGATCTCGGTCGAGCTCAAGGACGTGACCCTGACCGAAGTGCTGGCGGTGGTGGGTGACATGTACGGCTTCGATGTGCAGCGCAAGGGCAACGTGTTTCACGTCTACCCGGCCGGGTTGCGTACCGAGACCATTCCGGTCAACTACCTGATGATGTCCCGGCGCGGCCTCTCCCGCACCTCGGTCAGCACCGGCGGGGTGGCCTCTAACGACAGCAACAGCAGCAATAACAACAACTTCGATAACGCCAACGGCAGTACCAACAACAACACCAGCAACCGCTCCTCCAATGGCGGCTCGGGCAGTGACGGCAACGGCACCCGCATCGAGACCGACACCAACAGCGACTACTGGACCGATCTGCGCGATACCCTGCAGACCCTGATCGGCAGCGGCGACGGCCGCGCCGTCATCACCAGCCCGCAGGCGGGTCTGGTCACCGTCCGGGCCTATCCGAAGGAGCTCAAGGCGGTGCGCGAGTTCCTCAACCAGTCTGAGAGTCATCTCAAGCGCCAGGTGGTGCTGGAGGCGCGGATCCTGGAGGTGGCCCTCAGCGAAGGCTACGAGCAGGGGGTGGACTGGAGCGGATTGACGGCCAGCTGGGATGGCAACAAGGGTATTCCGACGGTGGCTCAGCCCATCCTGACTGCTCCGGGCAGCGACCCTGCGTACAAGCTGTTGAACGGTGCCGGTTCGCTGGGAACCAGCCTGGTGGGCGCAACAAACCCGATTTTCAAGGCAATTGGTGGTGGTGCCGGTTTTACCATCACGGATGGCAACTTCAACGTGGCGGTCAACCTGCTCAAGACCCAGGGGGATGTGAATACCCTCTCCAGCCCGCGGGTGACGGCGACCAACAACCAGAAGGCGGTGATCAAGGTGGGGACCGACGAGTATTTCGTCACCAACGCCTCCACCACGACCACCACCTCAGGGACATCGGCACCGATAGTCACGCCCAATGTAGAGCTGACCCCCTTCTTCTCCGGCATCGCGCTGGATGTGACGCCGCAGATCGACGAAGAGGGCAAGGTGCTGCTGCATATCCACCCCTCCGTCATCGACACCGAAGAGCAGAAGAAAACCATCGATGTCGGCACGGCGGATCCCTTGGTCCTGCCGCTGGCCAGGAGCTCGATCCGCGAGTCCGATACCGTGGTGCAGGCCAACAACGGCGACATCATCGTCATCGGTGGCCTGATGAAGACCGACAAGCAGGAGATCGTCAGCAAGGTGCCGCTGCTGGGGGACATCCCCTGGGTCGGCGAGGCCTTCACCAACCGGCGCGAAAGCACCAAGAAGGTGGAGCTGGTGATCCTGCTCAAACCGACCGTGGTGGAGAAGGACACCTGGCAGAACGAACTGCAGCGCTCCTCCGAACTGCTCGACAAATGGTATCCCCCCAAGGGTTGATGGCATGAACGCGTATCAGGCTCTGTCCCCTGGTCTGGTGCTGCCGGGTGGTCTGTTGCAGACCACCCGGCCTTGGCGTGGGAGCTGACGACATGTACCTGAACCACTTCGGGCTGCAGGAGGCCCCCTTCGGCCTCACTCCCAACACCGGTTTCTATTACGGGCTGCCCCCGCACGAGGAGGCGCTGCAGGTGCTCAACTGGGCGCTGGCACAGGGGGAGGGCTTCATCAAGGTGACCGGCGAGGTCGGCACCGGCAAGACCCTGCTCTGCCGCAAGCTGCTGAGCGAGCTGGGATCCGAGGAGCAGCCGGTGCGTCTGGCCTGGCTGCCCAACCCCCATCTCACGCCGGCCGAGCTGCGCATCGCCCTGGCGCTGGAGCTGGGGTTGCCGGTGCGGGATCAGAGCGAGCTGGATCTGACCGACCGCATCCATCGCCACCTTATCAGCCTGCATCGGCAGGGGAGCCGGGTGGTGGTGCTGATCGACGAGGCGCAGGCGCTGCCGGACGAGACGCTGGAAGCAATCCGGCTGTTTGGCAACCTGGAGACCGAGTCGAGCAAGCTGCTGCAGATCGTGCTGTTCGGCCAGCCCGAGCTGGATAGCCGGTTGGCCAAGCCCCATCTGCGCCAGCTGCGCCAGCGGATCGGCTTCTCCTACTGCCTGCGGCCGCTGCGGTTCGACGAAACCCGCGCCTATCTGGAGCACAGATTGCACATCTCCGGTTATCGCGGGGCCCCGCTGTTTGGTGGGGCGGCCCTGCGCCAGCTGTGGCGCGCCTCGCGCGGCATCCCGCGGCTCATCAACATACTGGCACAGAAGTGCCTGATGCTGGCCTACGGTCAGGGGGCGCGCCAGATCGACGGCCGGCTGGTGCGACTGGCCGTGCGCGACACCGATGACGCTCGCCGCCTGCTGTCGCGGCGCTGGTGGCCGCTGCTGTTGCTGCTGGGCTGCGCCCTCGCCTATGGAGTCTGGCAATGAGCGTGATCAATCAGATGCTCAAGGATCTGGAACAGCGCCAGCAGGGGGGCGAGGGAGCCGTCTATGTGCCGCCCGTCCGCCAGCAGGGCTGGTGGATGTTGCTGCTGACCCTGATCTGCGGGCTGGCCCTCGGCATTCTGGGCTGGCGTACCTGGATCTACTGGCAGCAGAGCCAGCGGGTCGCTGAAGTTCGTCAGTTGCAGGCGGCTGGCGAGCCCACACCGGACGCCGTTGCCCACGCCGTGCCCGCCCTTGTGCCGGCCAGTGCAGAACAGGAACCGGTGGATCAGGTGGTGGCGCTGCCGACCCCGCGCCAGCTTGCCCCATCGCCGGCCGCCGAACCGAGACAGGCGCCGGCTGCGCAGGAAGAGGCTGTCGCCGACGAGGCAGACGTAGCGGCCGTCGACGAGGAGGGGCCGAGCGACGAGGAGCTGCAACCCGACCTCTATGCCGAACTGGCGGCGGAGCAGGAGGCCCCCGCGGCCGCGCCGCGCAAGCCCGGCATCCTCAAGATAGAGACGGTCAACCTCTCCGAGGCCGAGCTGGCCACCCTGGCCGAGCGCAAGGCCACCACCGCCATGGCCAAGGGCCAGCTGCGCGATGCCCAGGACAACTACTATCAGGTGCTGGCCCACGATCCCCGCAATCAGGGGGCGCGCGAGCAGCTGGCGGGTCTGCTCTACGGCGAGGGGCGGTTGAGCGAGGCGAGCCAGTTGCTGGAGGAGGGGCTCAGGCTCGATCCGGGGCAGGCGGATTTTCGGCTGTTGCTGGCGCGGCTCGCCATCAGTGGCGGTGATCAGCGCAAGGCGCTGGATTGGCTGACCGGCTACCGACCGGATCTCGCCAGCAATCTGGACTATTACGCCACCTGGGCCGGGCTCAGCCAGGAGCTGGGCCAGCACACCGAGGCGGCGGATCTCTATGTGAAATTGTTGCGCCAGCAGCCGGATCAAGGCCGCTGGTGGCTCGGGCTCGGCGTGGCCGAGGATGGGCAGGGCCACAGCCAGCGGGCGCTGGACGCTTATCGCAATGCCCAGTTGCACGGCAACCTGGGCGAGGCCTCGACCAGCTGGCTTGAACAGCGTATTGCCCAGCTCGCCCCCTGACGGGTGGCCGGGATCACTTTTTTGGAGTTTGCATGGCACAACCCAGACTGAAAATGCGCCTCGGCGACCTGCTGGTACAAGAGCAGATCATCTCGGATGATCAGCTGCAGCTCGCCCTGCAGCAGCAGCGTCAGACCGGCCGCAAGCTGGGCACCACCCTGATCGATCTCGGCTTCATCAGCGAGGTGCAGCTGCTGCAGTTCCTCGCCCGCCAGCTGGACGTGCCCTTCTTCGATCTCAACAACCTCACCATAGATGCGTCGGCGGTGCCGCTGCTGCCGGAAGTGCAGGCGCGCCGCTACCGGGCGCTGGCGGTCAACCTCACCGACAACAGGGTGACGGTGGCCATGTCGGATCCGGCGGACCTGAGCGCCCTCGACGCCATCGCCGCCCTGCTCAGTCCCCGCGAGATGGTGCTGGCGGTGGCCCGGGAAGGGCAGCTGCTGGAGTATTTCGACCGCCTCTATCGCCGCACCCGCGAAATAGAGAGCTTCGCCGAGCAGCTGCACGAGGAGTATCAGGACGCCGGCTTCGAGCTCGGCTCCAGCAACCTGGGGGCCGGCGACGAGGGGGAGGCGACGGTGGCCAAGCTGCTGCGCTCCCTGTTCGAGGACGCGGTGCAGGTGGGGGCCTCCGACATTCACATCGAGCCGGACGAGAAGGTGCTGCGCATTCGCCAGCGCATCGACGGTATCCTGCACGAGAACATATTGAGCGAGGTGCGCATCGCCCAGGCGCTGGTGCTGCGGCTCAAGCTGGTGGCCGGGCTCGACATCTCCGAGAAGCGGTTGCCGCAGGATGGCCGCTTCAACATGAAGGTGCGCGGCCGCGACGTGGATGTGCGGATGTCGACCATGCCGGTGCAGTACGGCGAGTCCGTGGTGATGCGGCTGCTGGACCAATCCTCCGGCATCCTGTCGCTGACCGAGACCGGCATGCCGCCGGAGATCCTGACCCGCTTCCGGCGCCAGCTCAAACGGCCCCACGGCATGATCCTGGTGACGGGCCCCACCGGCAGCGGCAAGACCACCACCCTCTACGGCGCTCTCTCCGAGCTCAACCAGGCCAGCCAGAAGATCATCACGGTGGAAGATCCGGTGGAATACCGGCTGCCCAGGGTCAATCAGGTGCAGGTCAATCCCAAGATCGGGCTTACCTTCTCCCACGTGCTGCGCTCCACCCTGCGCCAGGACCCAGACATATTGCTGGTGGGGGAGATGCGGGACAACGAAACGGTGGAGATCGGCCTGCGCGGTGCCATCACTGGCCACCTGGTGCTGACCACGTTGCACACCAACGACGCCGTCACCAGCGCCCTGCGCCTCATCGACATGGGGGCGCCCGGCTATCTGGTGGCGAGTGCGCTGCGGGCCGTGGTGGCCCAGCGGCTGGTGCGGCGGGTGTGCGAGCACTGCGTGGAGGAGAAGGCGCCGGACGAGGGGCAGGCCACCTGGCTGACCGTGCTCTCCGGCGAAGCGCCGGGGGCACACGTCTACCACAAGGGACGCGGCTGCCAGAGCTGCAACTTCACCGGCTACGCCGGCCGGATCGGGGTGTATGAGTTGCTGGAGCTGGATCAGCCCATGATGGATGCCCTGCGCCGCAACGACGCCGAAGGGTTTGCCAGGGCGGCGCGGGAGCACGAGCACTACCGACCCCTGGCCCTGACGGCGCTCGACTATGCCCGCCAGGGGATCACCTCGGTGGACGAGGTGCTGAGACTGGCCGAGGATCTGGGGTAAGTGATGACCAACTTCATCGGCAGTGAACGGGGCCGGCTGGCGCGAGGCACACCATGAGCAGCTTTGCCTACAAGGGGCGCGACAGCCAGGGCAATGCCGTCAGCGGCGTGGTGGACGCGGCCAACGAGATGGCCGCGGCCGAGCAGCTGATGCGTCGCGGCGTGATGCCGACCGAGTTGAAACCCGGCAAGGCGAAGGCGGCCGCCCTCGACTGGTCCCTGTTGCTGGAGCGGGGCGTGCGGCTGGACGAGCTGGTGGTGTTCAGCCGCCAGATGTATGCCCTGACCCGGGCCGGCATCCCCATCCTGCGCGCCATCGCCGGGCTGGAGGAGAGTGCCCACAGCAAGCCGCTCAAGCGGGCGCTGCACGCGCTGGGGGAGGATCTGGGCAACGGCCGGCCGCTGTCGAGTTCGATGCAGGCTCACCCCAGGGTGTTCAGCAGCCTGTTCGTGGCCATCATCCACGTGGGGGAGAACACGGGTCAGCTGGAAGAGGCGTTCTTGCAACTGGCCAACTATTTCGAGCTGGAGCTGGAAACCCGCAAGCGGATCAAGACCGCCATGCGCTACCCCAGCTTCGTGCTGATTGCCATCGGCATCGCCATGGTGATCCTCAACATCATGGTGATCCCGGTCTTTGCCGGCATGTTCGCCAAATTTGGCGTCGAGCTGCCGCTGGCGACCCGGATCCTGCTCGCTACCTCCCACTTCTTCGTGCACTACTGGTGGGTGATGCTCGGCGTGCTGCTGGCCATGGTGTTTGGCTGGCGGCACTGGGTCAGCACGGTCAAGGGCAAGCTGACCTGGCACAGATGGCAGCTCAAGTTGCCGATCGTCGGCACCATCATAGAGCGCTCCCTGCTGGCCCGCTTCGCCCGCAGCTTCTCCATGATGCTCAAGGCCGGGGTGCCGCTCAACACGGCGCTGAGCCTGGTGGCCGACGCGGTGGACAACGCGCACATGGCGGGGCGGATCCGCGACATGCGGGCCGGCATCGAGCGGGGCGAGAGCCTGCTGCGTACCGCCGGGGCCAGCGGCCTGTTTACCCCGCTGGTGATGCAGATGATCGCGGTGGGGGAAGAGACCGGCCAGGTCGATGATCTGCTGCACGAGGCGGCCGAGTATTACGAACGGGAGGTGGATTATGACCTCAAGAGCCTCACCGCCCGGATCGAGCCGATCCTGATCGGGATCGTGGCGGTCATGGTGTTGATCCTGGCGCTGGGTATCTTTACGCCGATGTGGGACATGATGCGGGCCGTACGCGGCAAATAGCCGGTATCTTTACCGTCACTGCGGGGCATGGTGTGCGCCGTACGCGGCAAATAGCCGGTCAACGAGGCGGGATATGATGCGGGCGGTGTGGATAAGCGGCAGAGCGTGGAGCGAGACGGGTGAGTCGACAGTCACAACAGGATGAGCACTGGCTGGGAGGCTATCGGCGACTGGCCGCGGTGATCCTGTTGCTGATCATAGTGGCGACCCTGGCCCGGAGCTATCTTGTCCATCGGGAGGAGGCGCTGGCAGTCAGCCTGACCCTGCTGGGGGAGCAGTTTGCCGAGCGAGCCCAGCGCCTGCACGGACTCTGGCTCGAGCAGCGACGACCGGCCCTGTTGCACGTCGACGGGGTGGCCTGGCAGTTTGATGCGCAGGGCTGGCCGCTGGGTAGCGGTGACCCGCTGACTCCCTCCGAGCATTGCCGCTGGCTGTGGGATCGGCTCATCGGCGCAACGGCCTCGACCCAGCCGCCGGTGCAGGCCCTGGCGAGCCTGGATGGCACCGGATGTGAGTTCGGCTTGGAACCTAATTGGCTGATTTATCACTTTTCTGACGGCAGAGTGCTGGAAAAGCCCTGAATGAGGCTTTTTTTGCGAGCCAGCTAAATGATTTTTTTGTATCTACATGAAATAATGTGGGTTATTACGGAGGGTTCATGACAACAACGCGACTGGTTCCAAAATATGCCGGTGTGGCGAGCCCCCATCGGGCAGCGGGTTTCTCGTTGATCGAACTGGTGATCGTCATCGTCATCCTGGGGATCCTGGCGGTGACGGCCTTGCCCCGTTTTCTCGATGTGACCGACGAGGCCAAGAAGGCCAGCGTGGAGGGGGTCTCCGGCGGGTTTGCTACTGGCGTATCGCTGGTGCGGGCCCAGTGGGAGGCCGAAGGGCGTGCCAAGCAGGACAGCCTCAATACCGTGCTCTATGACGGCTCCCGCTTCTACCTGACCACGCCGACCGATACCCAGGTCAGCAATGGCGAGCTGTCGCCCGGCTATCCCATGGATACTTCGGCGGGCGGTGGCATCGACGTGGATCCAGCCAACCTGACGGCCCCGCGCTGTCTCAAGATTTGGGAGGGTCTGCTGCAGAACCCGCCCAAGGCTACCACCAGCTTCAGCGAGGTGCGTAGTAGTGGCAATGACCTGAAATACTATGTCAGTGTGACCAATAACGGCCTGGACTCGGTCTGCCGCTACTATCTGGTCAATAGTTTGAGTAAGGGTAGTGATGGCAAGTATCAGGATCCGCAAGGCAGTACTGATGCATTCATGAGTTTCAGTTACCGTCCGGCTTCCGGTCAGGTGACCACCAACATTAATTGACAGAGGAAAACAAGATGAAAAAACAGGCGGGTTTTACCCTGATCGAACTGGTCATCGTGATCATCATTCTGGGTATCCTGGCAGTGACCGCAGCACCCAAGTTCCTGAATCTGCAGGATGATGCTCGCAAGGCTGCTGCTGATGGTGTGAAGGCATCCTTGCAAAGTGCGGCCAACCTGGTTTACAGCAAAGCTGCAATTCAGGGTATCGAAAAGTCTTCTGCTGCTGTATCTGTTGCGGGAACTACTGTTAAGGCTAAGTTTGGCTATCCGACAGCAGATACCATTGCAAGCGTAGTTACCTTAGATGGATGGGATGAAGTATCTGCATCCAAAGGGACCTTCAAGCCAGATGCTGCAGGCAATAACGCTAATTGCCAAGTCAAATACAATGAGGCATCAGAGAGTGCTCCCTTTAGTGTTGATGTCAGTGGTTGTGGTAACTGATTGTTTGAGAAGGCGAGGCTTCGGCCTCGCTTTCTCTTTTCCCTGAAGAGAATCCCCATGCCTGCAACCAAGGGCTTTACCCTGATTGAACTGGTACTGGTGATCCTGTTGCTAGGGATTCTAGCCGCCTTTGCCGTGCCCAAATTGCTGGGCAAAGGCGGCGTTGAAACCCAAACCCTGCGTGATGAGCTGCTGACCCGGCTGCGGTTGGTGCAGACCATCAACATGCATGAACCCGCCGACCGCTGTACCCAGCTGGTGGTGGAGGCTTCCCGTTTTGCCCATATCACGCAGGCGGTTGCCGGTGCGGCGTGTCCGGTTCCCGGCCCCATGGCCGGCTGGAGCGACAATCAGCGCACCCGTGGCCGCCTGGTCACCCCTTCCACCGGTATGAGCATCTCCCTCAATAACGCCAGCAGTTTCGTGATCCGTTTTGATCAGATGGGCAGGCCGCTCGGGAGTTGTGCCACGGGCTGTACCTTGCGGGTCAGCGATGGCCAGGAGACGGGCGGCATCAAGATAGAGTCGGAGGGCTTCATTCATGAGAGCCCCTGATCGCGGTTTTACCCTGATTGAACTCATCGTCGGCATAGTGCTGCTGGCGGTGGCCTTGACCGGCATCCTGGGTCTGCTCGTCAACCAGGCCCCCAGCGCGGTGGATCCGGTGCAGCAGGTGCGGGCGGCTCAGCTGGCCCAGCGGTTGGCCGGCGAGATCCAGCAAAAGTCGTTCGACGAGCAGTCGGATCACAACGGTGGCCGTTATCGCTGTGGCGAGACATTCAATGGCCAGTTTTACGGGGATTGCAGTTGTCCAGTTGGTGTGACTTGCACCCAGAAGCCTCCTGCTCCGGCGATTACTGGTTGGCAGACCAGCCAGTATGGCCCCGATGGTGAGCCCTCTCCCTATGCCTATAACGACGTGGACGATTTCGATACCGCCGGCAGCTGGCAGGATGCCAGCTTCTACACCCAGAGCGGCGGCATCATCGCCAGCGACGAGTATCGCAACTATCAGGTCAGGATTGCGGTGAGCCCGGTCGACTTCAGCGATGGCACCTTCAAGAGCTGTGCGTCCCCCTGTTCGGTGGGCAAACGCATCGATCTGCAGATCAAACTGCCGGATGAGAGCGTGCTCGACTTCTCCTTCTATCGGGGCAACTACTGATGCGGACGGCGGGCGGTTTTACCCTGATCGAACTGGTGATGGTGATCCTGCTGCTGGGGATCATGGCCACCTTCGCCAGCCAGTTCATCGGCATCGGCAGCCAGATCTACGGGGATGCCAGCAGCCGCGAGCAGCTGATGAGCGATGCCCGCTTTGCCATGGAGCGGCTCAACCGCGAGGTACGCAATGCGTTGCCGGGTTCCGAGCGCATCGAGACCCTGGACGGCAGCTGGAGCGACAGCGGCCCCTGCCTGCGCTTCTGGCCCATCAGCACCTCCAGCCGTTACATCGCCCTCAACCGGAATGTGTCCGGCAGCACAACCACCCTCGAATTGGTGATGGCCACCCCCGCCTCGGCCGTCGATCCCTTGAGCCCGGATGCCAGTGCAGTCGCGGTGGGGGATCTGCTGGCCGTCTTCCCGCTGCCCGATGCCAACCAGCCTTCGCTCAGCAATGGTTGCGAGTACGGGCGCTGCGTCGCCAGTGTCACCGAAGTGCTGGCGCCGGTCTCGGGGGCACAGACCCTGCGCTACGCAGCGACCGAGAGTCTGGCCGGCCTCTCCCCTGGTAGCCGGGTCTACTTTGCCCGCGAACAGGTACGCTATTGTGTGCAGGCGGGGTCCATGTACCGCGCCAGCATGGCGCTGAATGGTGCAAGCGCGGCCATGCCGCTGGGGATCCTGATGGCCGACTCCCTGCGGGCCGGCTCTTTCTATCGGGAGGCCACGGCCTTCAACAGCGAAGGGGAGTTCGGTGTGCGGCTGGTGTTCGAGCGCAAGGGGGAAGCGGTCACCTTCAACCACAAGCTGGGGGTGTTCAATGTTCCCTGAGCGGCGCCAGAGCAAGAAGATGGGGGGCAGTGCCCTGATGATCGCCCTGTTCGTGATCGTGGTGATGGCCATGCTGGCGGCGGTCATGGGGCGTTTTCTGCTCGACAGCAGCGAGAAGAACACGGTGGAGGTGCGCAGCGTGCGCGCCCTGCTGGCGGCCCAGAGCGGGCTGGAGCTGGCGCTCTATCGACTGTTCCCCAACCGGACGGCGGCCCAGCCCCAGCCACCGGCACAGTGCGAGCCCAGCAGGACGATCAGTTTCGCCGGCAACCCCGGGCTGGTGGATTGTGAGGCGGTGGTGCAGTGCCGCACCCTGGCGACCAGCTACAACAACGTGACGAGCACCGGCTATCGGCTCGAGAGTGTCGGCACCTGCGGTTTGCGCAATGACCTGACCAGTGCCAGTCCAGACTTCAGGGTGAGCCGCACCCTGATGGTCGAAGCGTATGACGGAGGCTGATGATGAAATGGTTGTGGGCGCTGGCCCTCTTCACTAGCCAGGTCTGGGCCTTCGATCCCATCGATACCGGCACCTTCTTTCCGGCCGTGGTGCAGGGTCATCATGACGACAACAACGATGTTTGCCACCAGATCAGCGGCTATCAGCTGAGCCAGCTCAACAACGCCAAGATCAACGGTACCGGCGGGTTGCCGCTCAACTTCTGCTCCATCCGGCCGGATCAGAACAATACTCCCCGTTGCGATAACGGAGCGGGTGGCTACAAGGTCTGCGCCGTCACCGGCAGCGATATCCGCGGCCTTGCGCTGACAGGCAACAACAAGTTCCCGACCATAGCTGCCAGCAATGACCTGACTTGCTCATCAGGCGCTCAAACTGCCTCCAACGCTGCCTATCGCACCATGAAAGTGGACGGCTGCACCATGACCTTCCCCAGTCGCAGCTCGTATCAGATCAAGACCCTGACTCTGCTTAACAAGGCGACTCTGATACTGGGGGACGGTGACTATTTCATCGACAAGTTGAATATCGACAACGTGACCATTCGCCTCTCCGGTAGCGGCACAACCCGGATCTTTGTCAATCAGGACGTCACTCTGCTCAATACGGTCAGCGTCAACAGCAATGGTCAGGGGAGCCTTGTCTGGGTTAACTACGGCAACATGGTGCTCGATAACGCCACCACATTTTATGGCTATCTCTACACCGACGGCCGCTTGACCATGAACAACAACGCCACCGTCTATGGCAGGGTGACGGCCGGTTACCTGAGCATGGACGCCCAGTCCAGCATCAACGACTACTCGGTGCCGCCGCCGTTGACCTGCTTTACCGACGGTTTCGACAGCGGCCAGATCAACCCGGACAGCTGGGTGGTGGCCCAGCGCAACAACAGTACCCTGCCATCGGTACAGAATGGCCGTCTGCGGCTCACCCAGAACGTCACCGATCAGGCCACCTCGGCGACCTTCCAGCGCCTCTTTCCGGGGGCCGGCAACCTGGTGACGATCGAATTCGATCAATACGCCTACAAGACCTCTGGCACGAGCGGGGCCGATGGTATGGCGGTGGTGCTCTCCGATTCGACCCTGACGCCGCAGCCGGGGGCCTTCGGCGGCCCGCTGGGCTATGGCTACAAGACCGGGATCAGCGGCTTTGCCGGCGGCTGGCTCGGGGTCGGGCTCGATGAATACGGCAACTATGCCAACGAGGGGGGAAGTGCCAACCTGGGGTCGCGGCCGCAGGCGGTCTCCATCCGCGGCTCTGGGTCTGGCACCTCAGGCTACAACTATCTCGCCGGTACCGGCAGCTACCTGAGCCCGACCGTCGACAGCGGCACCAACGGCAACCGGCCCCATCGCTATCGCATCACGGTCGACTCCCGGGTGGCCGGCAGCTCGCTGGCCACGGTGGAGCGGGATACCGGGGCTGGCTACAGCTCCCTGATCGGCCCCCTCAACATGGCGAGCCAGGCCGGTCAGGCGGCGGTGCCGGCCAATTTCCTGCTGTCGCTGACCGGCTCCACCGGCTCGGTGACCAACTACCACGAGATTGACAACGTGCGGATCTGCGCCCTGCGATCCAGCCCGGTGGGCACCCAGATCGATCACTTCGAGTTCGATCACAGCGGCAATGCGCTGACCTGCAACCCGGAAACCCTCACCATCCGTGCCTGTGCCAACCCGGATTGCAGCGTGCTGATCACCGATCCGGTCAGCGCGACCCTGCTCCCCACCACGACGACCAGCGGCGGCTGGGTCGGGGGCAACGTAGTCAACTTCAGCGGTGGCAGCACAACATTGCAGCTCAGAAACACGACGGCAGGCGCGGTCACCGTGGGGGTCAGCGGTTCGACGCCCTCGACCAAGCCGCTCAGCACCACCCTCTGCCGCTCGGGTGGCGGGGCGCTGAGCAGCGCCGCCTGCACCCTCACCTTTGCCGACAGCGGCTTCATCTTCGATGTGCCCGACACCTACTCGAACCAGCCGCAGACGGTGGCCATCAAGGCGGTCAAGAAGAGCGACGTGACCAAGCAGTGCGTACCGGGGTTTGCCAACCAGAGCAAGAGCATCAAGTTCTGGAGCAGCTATGTCTCGCCCGCCAGCAACATCTACAACAGCAGAATGAGCGTCAACAACAGCGTGATCGGCACCAGCCAGGGCAGTGCCACTGCGCTCTCCCTCAGCTTCGATGCCCAGGGGCAGTCGAGCATGACGGTCACCTATCCGGATGCCGGCAAGGTTCAGCTGGATGCCCGCTACGACGGCACCGGCAGTGAAGCTGGCCTGGTGATGCTGGGCTCGGATTCGTTTGTGGCGCGGCCGGTGGGGCTCTGCATCACGACCGCAGCGGCAGCATGTACGGGCAACTATGCCAGCTGCCCGATCTTCAAGAAGGCGGGGGAATCATTTCAGGTCGACATCAAGGCGGTGGCCTGGGAGTCAGCCAACGACGGCGACATCTGCACCGGCAATCTCGCAACCCCCAATTTCTCGCTCAGCGGCATCGCCCTGAGCAATACCCTGGTGGCGCCGACGCCGGGCAGTACCGCCAGTCTGGGTAAAACCAGTTATGACCATGGCGCTGCGGCCAACGGGACGACCAGCATGGAACAGAGCGTCAGCGAGGTGGGGGTGTTCAGGCTGACGGCGACCCCGCCGACCAATGGCTACTTCAATACCACAGTCCCGCCGAGCCAGAGCCAGCCGGTGGGCCGCTTCATCCCGGCCGACTTCGAGCTGGTGAGCGGCGACATAGTACCGGCCTGCGATCCCTTCACATATATGGGGCAGCCCTTCGGGGTTGCGCTGGATGTGCGCGCCCGCAACCTGGCCGGTGCCCAGACGTCGAATTACACGGGGGATTTCGCCAAGGGCAGTGCGTTTATCACTGCGGCCAACAACAAGGATGGCAAGACCTTGTCGAGCCGCCTGCGCAGCCTGCAGCCGCTGCCGTGGCTCGATGGACGAGCCGCCTTTACCGGCAGCAGCGAGTTTGTTCGCGTGTCAGACTCCCAGCCGGATGGCCCCTACAAGTCGCTGCTGTTTGGCCTCTACATGCGGGATAACGATGGCGACAGAAGCCTGATCGCCATGCCCAATTTCAACGATGGGGTGATGGGTGACTGCAGTGGTGGCAGTTGCAACGCCCGCCTGATCGACACAGTGCCGATGCAGGTCTATTTCGGCCGGCTGCTGGCGAAGACCGAGACCGGGGTGGCATCGGCCGCCTTGGCCGTGGCGCAGCAGATGCAGTATTACGAGGCCGGTGGCTGGCAGCAAAACAGGCTGGATCAATGCACCCTGCTGTCGCTGGCCAATCAGGGCTTCAGCTTCTCGGGCGCAGGCCAGAGCCTCGATACTGCCAACAGCGAGCTCAACATAGGGGGCAATCGCAAGATAAAACTGGGGCTGGGCAGCTCGCCACCGGGCGGCATGGCGGCGGTGGCCAAAGATGGCGAGATCCTGCTGCAGTTTGGCAAACCCGAGATGGCGGTGCGCATTCCCTACCGGGTGGAGCTAGCGAAACAGCCGACACAACCACTCTGGCTGTCGGATCCCCAGACCCTGCAGGGGGAGGCCATTTTCGGCTCAAGTCGCGGTAATGACAGAATTATTTATCGGCGCGAAGTGATGCATTGAGCGGGGCTGCGGGGGCGCTGGCTGGCCGCCGACCCCCTATCCCCTTGTTTATTAGCGTTTGCCGGCTTGTGCGGGTGAGTGATGACTCGCATTTTTGTCGCGCCCGATGGGCTGGCGACAGTTTGAGCGCTTGCCGATTGGGGTGGGCATTGGTAAAGTTAGCCGGTTTTCTGCACCTCCAAATTCTTAGGATTTCCCGTAGCCATGTTCAAAAAGCTCAGAGGCGTCTTTTCCAACGATCTGTCGATCGACTTGGGAACTGCCAACACCCTGATCTATGTAAAAGATCAAGGGATCGTCCTTAACGAACCCTCAGTTGTCGCCATTCGCCAAGAGCGCGGGAACGCCAAATCGGTCGCTGCTGTCGGTCATGCCGCCAAGCAGATGCTGGGTCGTACCCCGGGTAACATCTCCGCCATTCGCCCGATGAAAGACGGCGTGATCGCCGACTTCTACGTGACCGAGAAGATGCTGCAGCACTTCATCAAGCAGGTTCACGACAACAACTATTTTCGCCCCAGCCCGCGTGTGCTGGTGTGCGTACCGTGCGGCTCCACCCAGGTGGAACGTCGTGCCATCAAGGAATCCGCTCTGGGCGCCGGCGCCCGCGAGGTTTACCTGATCGATGAACCCATGGCTGCCGCCATCGGTGCCGGCCTGCCGGTCTCCGAAGCGACCGGCTCCATGGTGGTGGACATCGGTGGTGGTACCACCGAAGTGGCCATCATCTCCCTGAACGGTGTGGTTTACTCCCAGTCCGTCCGCATCGGCGGCGACAAGTTCGACGAAGCCATCATCAGCTACGTGCGCCGCAACTACGGCAGCCTGATCGGGGAAGCCACCGCCGAGCGCATCAAGCACGAGATCGGCTCCGCCTATCCGGGCGAAGAGGTGCGCGAGATCGAAGTCCGTGGTCGCAACCTGGCCGAAGGTGTGCCGCGCAGCTTCACCCTGAATTCCAACGAGATCCTGGAAGCGCTGCAAGAGCCGCTGTCCGGCATCGTCTCCGCCGTGATGGTAGCGCTGGAGCAGTCTCCGCCCGAGCTGGCTTCCGACATCTCCGAGCGCGGCATGGTGCTGACCGGTGGTGGTGCCCTGCTCAAAGATATCGACCGTCTGCTGATGGAAGAGACCGGCATCCCTGTGGTGGTGGCCGAAGATCCGCTGACTTGCGTGGCCCGTGGCGGCGGCAAGGCGCTGGAGCTGATCGATATGCACGGTGGCGATCTGTTCCACTACGAATAAGACCCAAAGCCGGCCAGCGTGCCGGCTCTTTTTTGACGACCCATGAAACCCATTTTTGGTAGAGGCCCTTCGCTTCAGTTACGGTTGTTTCTCGCCGTCATCATCTCCATTGCTGCCATCGTAGCGGACTCTCGCTTCGGTGTGTTCAGCCACGTCCGCGTCTACCTCAGCTCACTCGTCAGCCCGCTGCAATACATGGCCAATGCGCCAGGCACCCTGCTCGACACCATGTCGACTCAGGTGCAGACCCGGGCCGGCCTCATCGAGCAGACCAAGCAGCAGGAACAACAGCTGTTCACCCTGCGCTCGCGCCTGCTCAAGATGGATCATCTGGAGCACGAGAACCAGCGTCTGCGCGAGCTGCTCGGTTCGCCGGTGCACAAGGAGTCCCGCAAGATGGTGGCCGAGCTGCTGTCGGTGGATTCCGACCCCTTCAGCCATCAGGTGCTGATCAACAAGGGGGCGCTGGACGGTGTCTACAACGGCCAGCCGGTGATCAACGATCAGGGGGTGATAGGTCAGGTGCTGCACGTGGGTTCCACCACCAGCCGCGTCCTGCTCATCACCGACTCCAGCCACGGCATCCCGGTGCGGGTGCTGCGCAACGACTTGCGTGCCATTGCCTCCGGCAGCGGCGAGCTCGACAAGCTGGAGCTGCGCAACCTGCCGCGCAACACCGACGTGCAAGTCGGTGATCTGCTGGTCACCTCGGGCCTCGGCGGCCGCTTCCCGGAAGGGTATCCGGTGGCGACCGTGACCCGCTCCGACTACGTGGAGGGCAAGCCCTTCGCCCAGGTCGAGGCCAAACCGCTGGTAGCGCTGGACCGCCTGCGCTATCTGCTGCTGCTGTGGACCGACAAGAAACCGGAAGTGCATGACGATGAAGAGGCCCCGGCTACCGCGCCGGCGCCTTCTGCTGCGGGAGCGACGCGCTGATGTTACAACCCGCCAGCGGCAGGATCTGGATCTGGATCTCGATCCTGCTGGCCTTGAGCCTGTCGATCCTGCCGCTTCCTTTCCAACTCGAACCCTTCCGGCCTGACTGGCTCGCCATGGTGCTCATCTACTGGGCACTGGCGTTGCCGCACCGGACCAACGTCGGCACCGCCTGGGTGGCTGGCCTGCTGCTGGACGTGCTGCTCGGCAGCACCCTCGGCGTGCGGGCCATGGCGATGGCCATCACCACCTACCTGGCGGCGTTCCAGTTCCAGAAGATCCGTAACTTCTCCCTCTGGCAACAGGCGCTGATCATCGGCTGCCTCTCGCTGGTGGGCAAGGTGACCATCTTCTGGGCCGAGCACCTGTTCAGCCGGGCCAGCCTCAATTTCGCCTACTTCTGGTCGACCCTGAGTACCATGCTAATATGGCCCTGGGTTTTCTTGGTCTTGCGCAAGGTGCGCCGGCGCTTCAATATCAAGTGAATGTGAGTAAAAACAACTAATTGTAACCGTACCTCATCTCATCAAGCGATTATGAACAAGCACAACGAACTGCAACTCTATCTCGCCTCGGGCTCACCCCGCCGCCACGAACTGCTGACCCAGCTGGGTTACCGTTTCGAAGTCCTCAAGCTGGATGTGCCGGAACAGCGGGAAGAGGGTGAAAAGCCCCAGGATTACGTGTGTCGGCTGGCCCGCGACAAGGCGATGGCCGGCGTGGCCGCCGCGCCCACGGCGCTGCCGGTACTGGGGGCCGACACCATAGTGGTGCTGGGTGACCGGGTGCTGGAGAAGCCCTCCGATCTGCTCGATGCCAAAGACATGCTGGAGGCGCTCTCCGGCAAGGTGCATCAGGTCATGACGGCGGTGGCGCTGGCCACCCCGGAGCGCTGCGACGTGCGACTGGTCACCACCAACGTGGCCTTTCGCAAGCTGGACGAGGCCGAGATCGAGGCTTACTGGCGTACCGGTGAGCCGTGCGACAAGGCCGGCGCCTATGCTATCCAGGGCATCGCCGGCAAGTTCGTCAGCCGCATCGAGGGGAGCTACAGCGCCGTGGTCGGCCTGCCCCTGCTGGAAACGGATCTGCTGATCAAGCATCATCTGGAACAGGTTCGCTAATCCCGTCGCCGCCGTGGTCAGCGCCGCCCGCCTCGCTGGCCGGCATGGCATTCGAACAGGGCGGCCAGAATTTGAAGCCATCACAGGCAAGGCATAGGTCGGTGACAACCGCCGGCTGTTTCTTACTGCGTTACTCACCGGTTGCGCGCCGGTTTGGCTGCCAGAATTTAAAACTAGAAAGGCAAGGTAACTTATGTCGGTAGAACTGCTGGTAAACGTCACCCCCTCCGAAACCCGGGTCGCCCTGGTCGAAAACGGTCTGCTGCAGGAAGTGCACGTGGAGCGTCAGGCCAAGCGCGGCATCGTCGGCAACATCTACAAGGGCAAGATCAGCCGGGTGCTGCCCGGCATGCAGGCGGCCTTCGTCGACATCGGCATGGACAAGGCCGCCTTCCTGCACGCCTCCGACATCGTCCCCCACACCGAGTGCGTGGCGGTGAAGGAGAAGGAGCAGTTCCAGGCCGGCAACATCGCCGAGCTGGTGCGCCAGGGGCAGGACATCATGGTGCAGGTGGTGAAAGATCCGCTAGGCACCAAGGGGGCCCGCCTCACCACCGACATCACCTTGCCGTCCCGCTATCTGGTGTTCATGCCGGGCAGCGCCCACGTCGGCGTTTCCCAGCGCATCGAATCCGAGGCGGAGCGCGAGCGCCTCAAGCGCACCGTGGCCGGCTATGTGGACGAGCTGGGTGGCTACATCATCCGCACCGCCGCCGAAGGGGTGGGCGAGCAGGAGCTGGAGCAGGATGCCGCCTTCCTCAAACGCCTGTGGCGCAAGATCCTGGAGCGCAAGCAGAAGTACCCCCCCTGCAAGATCCTCTACGAGGATCCCAGCCTGGCCTTTCGGGTGGTGCGCGACTTCGTCGGTGCCGAGCTCGACAAGATCCGGGTGGACTCGCGCCAGAGCTTCGATCAGCTCAAGCGCTTCACCGAGGAGTACGTGCCTGAGCTGGCCGGCAAGCTGGAGTACTACTCCGGCGAATCCCCCATCTTCGATCTCTACGACGTGGAGAACGAGATCCAGCGCGCACTGGAGCGCAAGGTGGAGCTCAAATCCGGCGGCTACCTCATCATCGACCAGACCGAGGCCATGACCACGGTGGACATCAACACCGGGGCCTTCGTCGGCCATCGCAACCTGGAAGAGACCATCTTCAACACCAACGTCGAGGCGACGGCGGCCATCGCCCGCCACCTGCGCCTGCGCAACCTCGGCGGCATCATCATCATCGACTTCATCGACATGCAGTCCGAGGATCACCGCCGCCGGGTCTTGCACAGCCTGGAGCAGGCGCTGTCGAAGGACAGAGCCAAGACCAACGTCAACGGCTTCTCCCAGCTCGGCCTGGTGGAGATGACCCGCAAGCGTACCCGCGAGAGCCTGGAGCATGTGCTCTGCTCCGAGTGCCCCGAGTGCAAGGGGCGCGGCCGGGTCAAGACGGTGGAGTCGGTCTGCTTCGAGATCCTGCGGGAGATCATCCGGGTCAACCGGGCCTACGACGCGGATCAGTTCACCGTCTATGCCGCCCCGGCGGTGGCCGACTATCTGCGGGGCGAGGAGTCCCACAGCCTGGCCGAACTGGAAGTGTTCATCGGCAAGCAGGTCAGGGTGGTGAGCGAGCCCCTCTGCGGGCAGGAGCAGTTCGACGTGGTGATGATGTAATTGGTCTATCGCTGGCTGAGTCGGGGCTGGTTGGCCCTCGGGGTCTTCTTCGTGCTGCTGGCCATCCTGGTCAGTCTGGTGCGCGTTGGCGGCCCCTTGCTCAATCAGCACAGACAGGCGCTGCTCGATACCCTGCTGGCCGACAGCAAGCTGGAGGCCAGCGTCGATCGCATCGGGCTGGACTGGACCCAGCGCGGCCCGGCCCTCGAGCTGCAGCAGCTGGTGATCGCGCCGAATTCGGGCCGCTTCGCCCTGCGCCTTGGCAAGGTGTGGGCCCACCTCGACTTCTGGCGCTCCCTCAACGAACTCAAGCCGGTATTCGGCCAGCTGATCCTGAGCGATGGCGACATAGCGCTGGATTTGAGTCAGCCTGCGGAGCCGGAAACCGGCGACGGCAGCGACCAGCAACAGGCGTTGCTGCGCTTTCTGCTGACCCAGCTCTCCACCTTCGATATTCACGACACCCGCCTCAGCCTCACCACGGCGCTGGGGGAGGTGCGGGCCCTCGACATCGCCCAGCTGCGCTGGCAGAACCGCGGCAAGCGCCACCAGGGGGTCGGCAAGGCTTACCTCATCAACGGGGTGGGCGAGAGCACCCTCGATCTCATCGTCGATGTGGATGCCCCCCAGGTGCGGCTCGACCGGCTCAAGGGCCAGCTCTATCTGGGGGCCCGTCAGCTCGATATCAGCCCCATGCTGGCGCGCACCCATGCAGGGGAGCCCAAGGTGAGCGGCCAGCTCGACTTCCAGCTCTGGAGCGAGTTCAAGGCCGGTCAGCTGGGGGATTCGCTGCTGGCGTTTGGCGACAACTACCTGATATGGCAGGATGAAAAAAAACAGGGTGACCTGCACCGGCTCGGGCTGCAGGGGGGCAAGATCCAGCTGCGCCGGGACGGCAAGGAGTGGCAGTTTGCCAGCCACGACGTCACCTTCAAGCTCGACGGCAAGCCCTGGCTGCACAGCCGGTTGCAGCTCGAGCGAGTCGGCGATCGCATCCAGGGTTATGTGCCGGCCATCGATCTGGACCAGATCGCCAACCTGAGCCAGCTGGTATCGGGGATCTATCCCGAGCTGACCGAGACCCTCAAACGCACCCGCCCGACCGGCAAGATAGAGGATCTGATCCTGCAGGCGGATGCCGGCTGGCAGGGGCTCTCCGTCAGCGGCCAGCTCTCCCACATCAGGGTCAACGCCTGGCGCGACGTGCCCGGCGTGCGCGACCTCAACGGTGAGTTCTGGCTCACCCCGACCGGCGGCAGCGCCCGGCTGCAACTGGCAAACGATGCCATAGATCCGGCCCGCCACTTCAAGGAGCCGATCCCCGTCGATCGCTTCTCGGCGCGGCTCGACTGGTGGCAGGTACCGCAGGGCTGGGTGCTCTATGGCCAGGATCTGGTGCTGGACAACCCGGATTTGAGCCTCGCCAGCCGCTTTCGGCTCGAGCTGTTCGAACACCCCTTCCTCGCCCTGACCGGCAGCATCGACGTCAAAAATGCGGCCAACGCCGACCGTTACTATCCGCTGCAGGTGATGGACAAGAGTCTGGTGGACTACCTGAGCGGGGCCATCAAGGGGGGCAAGGCCAAGGGGGCTGACCTGCTCTGGTATGGCGAGTTCCGCGACTTCCCCTATAGCAAGGGCGAGGGCATCTTCCAGGTGGCGGTGCCGCTCAAGCAGGCCTCCTACGAATTCTTCCCCGGTTGGCAACCGCTTACCGACCTGCAGATCGATCTGCTGTTCCAGAACGCCAGCCTCGACATGAACAGCCGCGCCACCCGGCTCGGCAAGGCCAGCTCCGACTCGGTGCATGCCTGGATCCCGGATCTCTACCCGGGGGCCCACCTCTACGTGGATGCCAAGGTGGAGGGCGAGGGCAAGGCCATCAGCGACTACCTGCAGGACTCGCCGCTCGGCGGCTCGGTCGGTCAGGCGCTGCGGGAGGTGGAGATCCGCGGCCCCATGAAGGGCTCGGTCAAGCTGGATATTCCGCTGGATGGCGAGAGCGAGGTCAAGGCCAGCGGCGATGCCCTGTTCAGCAACAACAAGGTGCGGATCACCAGCCTGGATCTGCCGCTGGAGCAGGTGCAGGGGCGGCTCGAGTATGACAACGAGCAGACCCGTTTCAGCAACCTCAAGGCGAGCCTGTGGAACCAGCCGCTCACCCTCGACTATCAGGGCCGCCAGCAGCCCAATCGCTATCAGGTCGATCTCAAGTTCAAGGGGCAGTGGGACAGCCGTCGCCAGCGTCAGGACATCCCGGCGCTGGCCATCCTCAAGGGGCGCAGCAACTGGGCCGGCAGCCTGGGGCTGACCCTGCCAAACGATCAGCCGTTCAGCTTCCAGCTGGCGCTCGACTCCAACCTGCAGGGCATGGGACTGGATCTGCCTGCACCGCTCGCCAAGGCGGCCGACAGCCGGCTGCCGCTCAAGGTGACCGCCCGCGGCCGCGACGGCAGTGCCGACATCCGCGCCGTGCTGGGGGCCGACGTCGACATGCAGAGCCGGCTGGTGTACGGCGACGGCGTGCCCTACCTCAGCCGGGTGCGGGTGGACGTGGGTCAGCCCGGTGCCCGGGTGCTGCGCGACCGGCCCATGCTGCTCGCCATCAACCAGCAGCAGGCCGACGTGGCCGGCTGGCTGGCCCGTCTCAAGCAGTGGCTGCCAGCCGGCACGGCGCCGAGCGGCAATGCGGTGGTGGGTCCCTCTTTCTTGCCGCAGGAGTGGTGGGTGGACGGCCAGCTGGCCCGTGCCGACATCGGCAGCGCCAACCTCAAGGCGGTGCACTTCACCGTGGGACCGGTCAATCAGGCCACCGAGGTGATGATCGACAGCCCGGACGTGATGGGGGTGGTGCGCCTGCCGGTCTCCGATCGCCAGCCCATCGATGCCAAGTTCGCCCGCATCTACTGGTCCGGCAAGAGTTCGGATCTGAGCCCGGATCCCGATGCCAGACAGGACAAGGCCATCATGGATGCCATCCCCTGGCTCACCTTCAGCTGCGTGGATTGCCGCTTCGGTGAATTGCCGCTGGGGGAGGTGAAAGGGGAACTTGTCCCGGGGGCCGACAAGCTGAGCCTCAAGGGGCTGGAGATGCGGCTGGCGGGCAGTCAGCTGAGCGGCAGCGCCGAGTGGCTGGCCGGGGCGGACGGCATGCAGACCCGTGCCCGCGCCCACATCAGCAGCAACAACAGCGAGCTGCTGCTCAAGCGGCTCGGCTACACCTCGCCCATCGGCGATGCGCCCGGCAAGATGGCGCTGGACTTGAGCTGGCGCGATGTGCCCTACCGGCCCAACGTGCCGACCCTAGCCGGCAAGGTCGACTACCAGCTGGAAGGGGGCACCCTGCGCGAGGTCAATGACAAGGGGGCACGACTACTCTCCCTGCTCAGCCTCGACTCATTGCTGCGCAAGCTGCGCCTCGATTTTCGCGACGTGTTCGACAAGGGCTTCTACTTCGAGTCCATGTCGGCCTCCGCCAGGATCAAGCAGGGGGTGGTGGAGAACGACGACTTCTACATGAAGGGGGCGGCCGGCAACCTGCGCGGCGAGGGAATCGCCGATCTGGTACGCTGGCGGCTCGACTACGAGCTGAGCTTCTCGCCGAATCTGGGCGGCACCCTGCCGGTGGTGGCGGCCTTCTCGCTGACCCCCATCACCGGCCTCTACGTGCTGGCCCTCTCCAAACTGCTGGAGCCGGTGGTGGACGTGGTCACCCGCATCGATTTTCGGGTCTCAGGCCCGCTCGATGATCCCAAACTGATCGAGGCGGGGCGCAACCGGGCCCGCATCAAGCTCAACCAGCAGCAGAAGGAGGCGGTCGACGCCGTGGCCCCCAACCTGCCGGCGCAGGAGGTGACCCCCTTCCTGCTCAGCCCCAAGCACGCCGGCCCCGCCCAGCGCTGAGCGGACGGCCCGGCACCATCACAAGGAGTGAGTCATGATCCGACATATCCTGCTGATCGCCTTCAAGCCGGGCACCCTGCCCGAGCAGACAGACGCGGTGCGCGCCGCCTTTCTCGCCATTCCCCATCAGGTCAGCGGCGTGCTGGCGGTGGAGTGGGGGCGGGACGACAGCCCGGAGGGGCGGGCCGAGGGCTTCACCCACAGCGTGCTGATGACCTTTGCCGACGAGGCGGCCCGCCAGCGTTATCTGCCCCACCCGGATCACTATGTCCTCAAGGCCATCTTCCGCCCGGTGCTGGAACGTATCATAGTGCTGGATTACACCTTGCAGGCCGGCGATGCGGTCACGCTAGGGTCGCAGTCATGATGGACGAGGCTCGTTGGGCCAAGATTCCGCCGCTTCAGTTCGCACTGCTGCAGGCAGTGGTGGAACATGGCAAAGCCCATCCCGCCATTGCTGCCGGGGTGGTGGTTGGCTCGCTTGCCAAGGGCACGGCTGACCGGGTATCCGATGTCGATGTATTGCTGCTGGCCGAACCGGGCTTTCATCAGCATGGGGAAGAACTGGTACGTTCCATCGTGGGCGAACGTGCGGTGTTCCACTGCTGGCAAGGAAGACATGAAGATGTCTGTTCCTACTGGCGTTATATCTTCCTGGATATGTCCAGCATCGAGATCCATATCCTTGATCGCGATGCCGGTTTTCCGCTTGCCAAGCCTTACTTGCCTCTTTTTGATAAAGCCCATTCGCTATCGGCACTGGAGGTCGCGGGGCCTGCTCCCAGCCATTGGGATTTCCCTGCCTACATGGGAGACGGTGATGGTCTGGTGTGGGAGCTGTTCGACTGCCTCAAATGGGCGGAACGGGGCGAACGGGGATTAGTCAGGCATCATCTGCGTAAACTGTTGGCAGAGATGGATAAAGACCCGAATATTGTGGATCGCGAGTAACGTGGACAAGGAGAGAACCATGTGGTTAGCCGCAATACAGCTGGTATCAGGCCGTCACTGGCAGGATAACCGGGAGCAGATCGCCGCCGAGCTGGCCCTGTTGCCCAAGGAGCGGCCGCTGCTGGTGCTGCTGCCGGAGAATTTCGCCCTGTTTGGCGAGCGGCAGGGCTATCTGGACGGGGCCGAGACCATAGGTTCAGATCTGGGCGGAGCAGCGCCGATCCAGCAGCAGCTGGCCGAATGGGCCCGTGACTACGGTATCTGGCTGGTGGCGGGGGCCATGCCGACCACCATCGCCGGTTCCGACCATATCCACACCAGTACCCTGGTGTTCGACCCCAGCGGCGAGCGCAAGGGCCACTACCACAAGATCCACCTGTTCGACGTGGACGTGGCGGACAATCACGGCCGCTATCGGGAGTCGGAGACCTTCAGCCCCGGCGAGGAGCCTGTGCTGGTGGACTCCCCGTTTGGTCCCCTCGGCCTCTCTATCTGTTATGATCTGCGCTTTCCCGAGCTGTACCGCCGGCTGGCCCGCGCCGGCGCCCGCGTGCTGCTGGTGCCTGCCGCCTTCACCGCCGTGACCGGCGAGGCGCACTGGGAGCCCCTGCTGCGGGCCCGCGCCATCGAGAACCAGTGCTACGTGGTGGCCGCCAATCAGGGCGGCACCCACGAGACGGGGCGCCAGACCTGGGGCCACAGCATGGTGATCGACCCCTGGGGCAGGGTGCTGGCCAGCCTGGACAGCGGGCGCGGCACCGTGCTGGCGCCGCTGGATACTGGTCTTATGGACGAACTGCAACGCACCATGCCGGTGCTGGGTCATGCCCGTCTGCTATGAACATGTGCAGGTTCGATTCGCCCTGTGGTGGGGGAGTCGGACGCTTGCAAACCCGATGGTGGGTTGGACGTCCACTGACGTTTCGCCAAGCGAACCCAGGGTCGGGGATTTAACCGTTACGACATCTCGCATCGAGAGTGGAGAGAAAGATTGAGTCTATTGAGCCAGGTTAGTGCTTCCCTGTTGGCCCCGAACGATCTCGACGAAGGGCGCCTGCAGCAGCTGCTCGGCAGCCTGATGAGCCATCAGGTGGAGTTCGGCGACCTCTATTTCCAGCGCAGCTGGCACGAGTCCTGGATGCTGGAGGACGGCATCGTCAAGGATGGCAGCTACAACATCGATCAGGGGGTGGGGGTACGCGCCGTCAGCGGCGAGAAGACCGGCTTCGCCTACTCGGACGAGCTGAGCCTGCTAGCGCTGCAACAGTCGGTGACCGCCGCCCGTGGCATCGCGGCCGCCGGTACGCAGGGCAAGGTGAAGGCGTGGGCCAGAACCTCGGCAAACCTGCTCTACCCGGCGCTGGATCCGCTGCAGACCCTCGACAAGCAGCAGAAGATCGCCCTGCTGGAGCAGATGGACAAGTTCGCCAGAAGCCTGGATCCCGCCATCAATCAGGTGATGGCCTCCATCAGCGGTGTCTATGAAGAGGTGCTGGTGGCCGCCACCGATGGCACCCTGGCCGCCGACGTGCGCCCCCTGGTGCGCCTCTCGGTGACCGTCATCGCCGAAAAGGGCGAGCGTCGCGAACGCGGCAGTGCCGGTGGCGGTGGCCGCTTCGGCTACGACTATTTCCTCGAACTGGACGGGCTGGAGAGCCGGGCGTTTGGCTATGTGCGCGAGGCGGTGCGCCAGGCGCTGGTCAACCTCGATGCCATCGATGCGCCGGCCGGCACCATGCCGGTGGTGCTCGGTGCCGGCTGGCCCGGCGTGCTGCTGCACGAGGCGGTGGGCCACGGTCTGGAGGGGGATTTCAACCGCAAGGGTTCCTCTGCCTTTGCCGGCCGCATCGGTGAGCAGGTGGCCTCCAAACACTGCACCATCGTCGATGACGGCACCCTGCCGGGTCGGCGCGGCTCCGTCTCCATCGACGACGAGGGGACACCGGGCGGCTACAACGTGCTGATCGAGAACGGCATTCTCAAGGGCTATCTGCAGGACAAGCAGAACGCCCGTCTAATGGGCGTGCCGCTCACCGGCAACGGGCGCCGCGAATCCTACGCCGCCCTGCCGATGCCGCGTATGACCAACACCTACATGCTGGCGGGTCAGTACGATCCGGCCGAGATCATCGCCTCGGTGAAGAAGGGCATTTACGCCCCCAACTTCGGCGGCGGTCAGGTGGATATCACCTCCGGCAAGTTCGTCTTCTCCGCCTCCGAGGCCTACCTCATCGAGGATGGCAAGATCACCGCGCCCATCAAGGGGGCGACCCTGATCGGCAACGGCCCCGAGGCGATGAGCCAGGTTTCCATGGTGGGCAAGGATCTCGCGCTGGATCGCGGGGTCGGGGTCTGTGGCAAGGAGGGGCAGAGTGTGCCGGTCGGTGTCGGCCAGCCCACCCTCAAGCTGGATCAGCTCACCGTGGGCGGCACCCAGTAAGGGCAGTGAGCGGTACTCCCGTGATCGTCAAACCCCGGCCAGGTGCCGGGGTTTTGCTATCAGGGGTCATGGGAAACAAAAAGCCCCGGCAAGGGCCGGGGCTGCAGATGCGAAGCTCGGTCAGTTGACTGAAATGGCGCGGGCGTCGATGAAGAAGCGCGCGTTGCCTTGTTGGTCGACCCTGATCTGGGCAACCAGACGATCGCTCTGTTTGTACTCCCACCGGCTCTTGATCCGGGTCAGAGCGGGGCTGGCGGCACCGACCACGTTCAGATATTCATGAAACAGGCTGTAGCTTCCAATCTCGGTCAGCATCTTTTCCATTTGCACATCTCCTGAAGTGAGTGGGTGTCCATCCACAAACCTACCAAGCACACTCTGAATCGAATCTGTATAAAAAACAAACTAACTCATTTGTGTGTCAGCAACATGATCAGGCGCAAGATCAGAGCCGATTTTTGCGCATTTATGACACCGTTTTCAGTCAGGGCTGGCGCGGATCCTGCAATTGATCAAGGGTGCCGGATACGTGTGGCAACGCGGGTGCCATTTGTACCGCCGGCGCACTGTGGAACACCGGATCCTGCGCCACCTCCTTGATGCCGTTGATGCAGAACTGCATACCCATGCAGACCAGCAAGAAGCCCATGATCCGGGTCATGGCGTCGATGCCGGTGGCGCCCAGGATCTTGCAGACCGGATCCGCCAGCTTGAGCACGCCCCAGCTGAGCAGGCTCATCAGGGCGAAGGCGGTGACCATGGCGGCATAGATGGTGAAGCGGTTGTATTCGTCCGGCAGCTCGGCGATCTGGGCGGCGCCGCTGATCACCAGCGCCATGGTACCCGGCCCGCACATGCTGGGCATGGTGAGCGGCACGAAGGCGATGCTCTGGTTGATGTCGACTCCGTCCGCCTGGCTGGGGGCCGGGAACAGCATGCGAAAGCCGATGAAGGCAATGATGAGACCGCCGGCCAGGCGCAGGCCGGGAATGGAGATCCCGAACAGATCCAGGATGGAGGAGCCGATGAAGAAGCTGACACAGAGGGTGGCAAACAGATAGATGGCGGCCAGGTTGATCTGGCGGCGCACGTGTTCGCGCGACATCCCCTTGCTCAGCCCCAGCAGCAGGGTGGCCGTGGTGGGCGGGTTGACCATGGGCAGCAGCGCCAGCAAGGCGAGAAATACGACCTGAAAGAACATCATGAACCTCGAATGACTGGGGGGCGGAGTAGTCCCGGGCCGTCGAGGGGCCCGAGAGGGAGGCTATCTTATGTCGGCCGACCTGAACACAGGCGGTATGAAAAAAGCCCCGCACTGGGCGGGGCTCAGGAGGATTCAGGCGGCCTGCGGCGCGCTCTGGCGCTGACTGCGCTGCTGCAGCCAGAGCCACAGGCCGATGGCAAAGCCCAGCACCGACAGGCTGACCACATAGTGGGAGGGGGCCAGCATGTCGCTCTTCATCCACAGGGTCACCAGCATGGGGGTGAGGCCGCCGAAGATGGCGTAGGCCACGTTGTAGGAGAACGACAGCCCGGAAAAGCGCACCACCGCCGGGAAGGCGTTGACCATGACGTAGGGCACGGCGCCGACGATCCCTACCGCAAAACCGGCCAGGACATAGAGCGGCACCAGCTGGCTGGTGTCACTCGCCAGCCCGTGATAGAAGGCGTAGCTGGCGCCAGCCAGCAGCAATGAACCCAGCATGAAGGTGGGGCCGCTGCCGAGGGCATCGATGAGCCGGCCATAGACGATGCAACCCAGCGTCAGGGCCAGGATGGCCAGCGAGTTGGCGGTCAGTGCATCGGCCGGGCTGATGCCGTGCACCTTCTGCAGGTAGGTGGGGGTCATCAGGATCACCACCACTATGCCGGCGGAGAGCAGCCAGGTGAGCAGCATGGAAATCACGACGCTGCCCTTGTGGCTGCGCAGCACCGTCTTGAGTGGCAGCTCTTCCGCCAGCGCCTTGTTGGCCTGCATCTCGGCAAAGACCGGGGTCTCGTGCAGCCAGCGGCGCAGGTACATGGCGACGATGCCGAACACCCCGCCAAGCACGAAGGCCAGACGCCAGCCCCAGTCGCTCACCTCGCTCGGGCTCATGCCGCGGTTGATGGCGGTGGCCACCAGGGAGCCGAGCAGGATGCCGGCCGTCAATCCCGCGGTGAGGGTGCCGCAGGCGACCCCGATCCGGCGGGCGGGTACGTGCTCCGCGACGAACACCCAGGCGCCGGGCACTTCACCCCCGATGGCGGCCCCTTGCAGGATCCGCAGCAGCAGCAACAGCAGGGGGGCGGCGATGCCGAGCACGGCGTAGGTGGGCAGCAGGCCGATCAGCAGGGTGGGCAGCGCCATCATGATGATGCTCAGGGTGAACATCCGCTTGCGGCCGATGAGATCGCCAAAGTGAGCCATGATGATGCCGCCCAGCGGACGAGCCAGATAGCCAGCGGCGAAGATGCCGAAGGTCTGGAACTGGCGCAGCCACTCGGGAATGTCGGCGGGGAAGAAGAGCTCGCCGATCACCACGGCGAAGAAGACGAAGATGATGAAGTCGTAAAATTCGAGGGCACCGCCCAGCGCCGCCAGGCTCAGGGTCTTGTAGTCCTGTCGGTTGAGGGGACGGCTGTGGTCGTAAGCTTGCGTGACTGTCGTCATATCCTTATGTTTCCCATCGTCTTTTTAGTTATTGTTCCCCATCCTTGCAGGGGACACGCTCACTACCGAGGGTATGCTTTTGCATCCCGACCTGTAAATCGCACAATTCGCAACACTGTCTTGCAGCTTTTTGGTGCGGCAAGGCGAGGGCGGGCAACGCGCCTGGGGCGAATGACAACCAAGGTGCGCCGGCTGGCCGCCAGTGCCCGGCCACCGGATTGCTGGAGATATCATGACGAAGACCAAGGTGCTGCTCTCCTGGAGCAGCGGCAAGGACAGCGCCTGGGCGCTGCACACACTGCGGCAGGATCCTGCCATCGAGGTGGTGGGCCTGTTCACCACCCTCAACCAGGCGTTCGAGCGGGTGGCCATGCACGGGGTGCGCAAGCAGTTGCTGCTGGCGCAGGCCGAGTGCGTGGGATTGCCGCTGACCACCATCGACCTGCCCTGGCCCTGCAGCAATGAGGATTACGCCCGCATCATGACCGACTTCATCGCCGACGTGGTGGCGCAAGGGATCCGCCACATGGCGTTCGGCGATCTCTTTCTCGAAGACGTGCGTGCCTATCGGGAGCGGCAGCTGGCGGGGACGGGGATCACGCCGTTGTTTCCGCTGTGGGGCAGCAAGACAGGCGAGCTGGCGCACCAGATGATGGCGGCAGGGCTCAGGGCCAGGATCAGCACCCTGGATCCGCGCAAGCTGCCTGCCACCCTCGGCGGGCATGAGTTTGATGCGGCCTTGCTGGCGGCGCTGCCCGACGGGGTGGACCCGTGCGGCGAGAACGGCGAGTTTCATACCCTGGCCTGGGATGGCCCCATGTTCCGCCAACCGCTGGCCATCCGGACCGGCGAGACGGTGGAGCGGGACGGCTTCGTCTTCACCGATCTGCTGCCCGCCACCACCTAGTCGCGGTTGGCCTCCCGCTCGCCCTTGTCGTCGTTGTAGCGCAGGGCGATCTCGTGGAACTGCTGGTGGATGGAGGCAAAGGCGTCCGTGATGTCGGGGTCGAAGTGGTTGCCCCGCCCCGCCAGTATGATGGGCACCACCTCCTGGTGGGACATGGCGGCCTTGTAGCAGCGCTTGCTGATGAGGGCGTCGTACACGTCGGCCAGCGCCATCAGCCGGGCCGAGAGGGGGATCTCGTCGCCGATCAGACCGTAGGGATAACCGGTGCCGTCCCACTTCTCGTGGTGGTAGCAGGCGATCTCCTTGGCCAGCCGCAGGAATTCCACCTCCACCCCGAGCGCCTCCTCGGCGTGGACGATGGCCTCCTTGCCGAGGATGGAGTGGTGCTTCATCTGGGCAAACTCCTCTTCATCCAGCTTGCCGGGTTTGAGCAGGATGCGGTCCGGTACGCCGACCTTGCCGATGTCGTGCAGGGGGGCCGACTTGAACAGCAGATCTATGGTCTTGGGGGTCAGCTCGGCATGGAAGCGGGGGTGATCGCAGAGGGTCTCCGCCAGCAGCCGCACATAGTGCTGGGTACGCAATATGTGGTTGCCGGTCTCGTTGTCGCGGGTTTCGGCCAGCGAGGCGAGTGAGTGGATGGTGATGTTCTGGATCAGCTCGTTCTCCCGGGTGCGCCGCTCCACCTCCTGCTCCAGATAGGCGTTCTGATCGTGCAGCAGATCCCGCGCTGTTTTCAGCTCCAGGTGGTTTCTGACCCTGGCCAGCACGATGGCGGGGGAGATCGGCTTGTGGATGTAGTCGACGGCCCCGAGTGCCAGGCCGTGCGCCTCCGCGCTCTCCTCCACCTGGGCGGTCAGGAAGATCACCGGGATCTCCCGCGCCTGCGGCATCTCCTGCAGTGCCTGCATCACCTGGTAGCCATCCATCTGGGGCATCACCACGTCGAGCAGGATCAAGTCCACCCGGGGGCCGGTCGATAGGATCTCCAGCGCCCGCTGGCCGCTGATGGCTATCTTGACCCGATAGTGGGGGCTGAGCAGGGCGCTGAGCAGGGAGAGGTTCTCCGGCGTGTCGTCGACCACCAGCAGGGTGGGTTTGGTATCTGGATCCAGCAAGTTGAGCATGATGGTGCCCTCACTCTTGGTTGAACAGATCGGGTCTGAGGGCCCGGACTTGTTGCAGATGAGCCAGTGCATCGTCGAAACGAAAACGGCTCATGGCCTCACCGATGGCTGGCGCTCTCTCCCCCAGCAGGGGAGTGAGCCGGGCCTGATGGCGCTGAAACAGGGTGAAGGCTTCGGCATCATCCTCCAGCAGCAGCCCGGTGAGCCGGTTCAGCAGGGGAGCGGTATCGATCTTCTCCTGTTCTGGCTGCTCGGGTACTTCGTCTGGCAGCAACTGCAGCAGCCCCTGCGCCAGTTGTGCTTGCAGTTGCAGCCCCTGTTCTACCAGTGGCAGCAGAGCGGCAGCCTCGTCGCCCCGGGTGATGGCGTTTTCCAGTGTGGCCGCGATCTCCTGCAATGATTCGGCGCCCAGGGTGGCCGCTATTCCCTTGAGGGTATGGGCATGCCGGTGTGCCTCTTCCCGTTCGTCTGCCTGCAAAGCGGTCAGCAGGCTTGCCATGGGTTGCGTACCCTGCTGGGCGAAGCGCAGCAGCAGATCCTGATACCAGCCCCAGTTGTTCATCAGCCGCTGCAAGGCCCGCTCGGCATTGAGCCCGAGCTCGCACAGCTGTGGCAGCAACGACGATGCCGGGGGCGGTTGCGACGTTTTGAATCTGGCCCCGACCTCGCGGCTGAAGGAGGTTGCCCAGCGTTGCAGGGCGTCATAGAGCTTGTCGGGATCGATAGGCTTGGCGATGTGATCGTCCATGCCGGCGGCGAGGCAGCGCTCGCGATCGCCGGCCATGACGTTGGCGGTCATCGCCAGGATCGGAATGTGTTGCCCGGTTCCCTCCTGCTGGCGCAGTTGCCGGGTGGCGGCCAGCCCATCCATCACCGGCATTTGCATGTCCATCAGGATCAGGTCGTAGAGGGCCTTGGTCGCCATATCCAGGGCGATGGCACCATTGCTGGCCACGCTCACTTTGGCGCCGACCGCCTGCAGCAGCTCCAGCGCCACCTGTTGATTGAGCTCGTTGTCTTCCGCCAGCAGGATCCGCAGACCGTCGAAGCGATAGTGATGGGTCGCCTGATGCTTGAAGGAGAGGGTCGCGGCCTGTTGCCCGAACAGGCCGATGACGGTATCGAACAGCACGGAGGCGCAGACCGGCTTGACCAGTACCCGATCAAAACCGGCAGCATCGGCCTCGCGAAAGATCTCCTCGCGCCCGTAGCCGGTCACCATGACCCGGTAGGGGCGCCGGCCCGCACCTCGGGCGATGAGACGACGCCCCGTCTCGATGCCGTCCAGTCCCGGCATGCGCCAGTCCAGCAGCACCACCTCATAGGGGGTTCCCTGCTGCTCGGCATCCGCGATCATCTGCAGGGCTTGTTGGCCGGACTCTGCAGTGTCCACCACAAAGCTCATGCCGCGCAGCAGGGCGGCCAGTATGGTACGGGCACTGGCGCTGTCGTCGGCCACCAGCATGCGGCGGCCGCGTAGATCCAGGCTCGGCAGATAGCGGGATCTGCGCCTGCCGCGGCCGAGCCTGGCGGTGAACCAGAAGGTGCTGCCCTGGCCCGGCTCGCTCTGCACGCCCACCTCGCCCCCCATCAGGCCCGCCAGCTTGCGGCAAATGGCAAGGCCAAGCCCGGTGCCGCCGTACTTGCGGGTGGTGGAGCTGTCCGCCTGCTGGAAGGACTGGAACAGCCGCTGCTGCTGCTCCTGGCTCATGCCGATCCCGGTATCCTGCACCGAGCAGTGCAGCAGCACCTCCTGCGGCAGCTTCTCCAGACAGCGGACCTTGACCAGGATCTCTCCCTGCTCGGTGAACTTGACCGCGTTGTTGGCGTAGTTGATGAGGATCTGGCCGAGACGCAGGGGATCGCCATAGAGCAGGGTGTCGAGCTGGTGGTCGACCTCGAACAACAGCTCTATGCCCTTGGCTTCTGCCTTTTCACCCACCAGGGTGGCGAGGTTTTCCAGCACGTGGTCGAGATCGAACTCGATCCGTTCCAGATCCAGCTTGCCCGCCTCGATCTTCGAGAAATCCAGGATGTCGTTGATGATGCCGAGCAGGTGCTGCGCGGCACGCTGGATCTTGCTGACATAGTCGAGCTGCTGCGGATCGAGCCGGGTCTGCAGGGCGAGGTGGGACATGCCGAGGATGGCGTTCATGGGGGTGCGGATCTCGTGGCTCATGTTGGCGAGAAATTCGCTTTTGGCCCGGGTCGCGCTCTCCGCCAGTTCATAGGCCTGCTCCAGCTCCTGGTTCTTGGCCTGCATCACTGCAAACAGCTCTTCCCGAGTCGGTTCGGCGAACTGCTGCTGCATCTGTTGTTGCCGCCCGGCATCTGGCCAGTGCGGCAACCGGCAGACCAGGGCGAGGAGATTGTCGGCGTGCACCTCCAGCCGGATGCTGCCCGGATGCATGTCGGCAGGGGCGGGGGAGAGCGGGACATCGGCCGTGAGGGTGAGCCATAGCTCCTGCGCCTCTGGTTCCAGCCACAGCTGCAGTTGCAGTGGATCCGAGGTCGTCATCAGCTGGCGCACCAGCTCTGAGGTTGCCCCTGCCAGCGGGGCAACGAAGGTCGGCGATTTGTCGAGGCAGGTGAGCACCTGGATCACCTTGCGCCGGGCGGTGAGGGCCGCCGCAGGGCCGGACAACAGGGTTTCACCGATCAGTTGCCGCATCTACTTCTCCTCTGCCGGCAGCACGCGCAACACGATGCAGCTGGCATCGTCGGTGCTGCGGCCGCTGTGGGCGATGACCTGGTGGGCCAGCGTGGCGGGCTCGGCGGCAAGATCCAGTGCGCCGTCGCGCAGGTTGAGGGATTCGCTGATGCCGTCCGAGTAGAGCATCACCACGTCTCCGGCGACGAGGGGCTGGCGCTGCAGCAGGGGGGTGGGGAAACGCTCTCCCAGCACCCCGTCGCGGGAGATGCCGCGCCAGGGGTCGTGACCGCGCAGACAGATGCGAGTATTGCCGATGCCGGCATAGCTCAGTTCACCCCGCTCGCCGTTGACCAGCGCCACGCCGGCGGCGGCGCCCCGGGTACCGATGCAGCGCTGGTGCAGCAGTTGCAGCAGACGGGCGGGTTCCTGTTCACGGGTCTGCTGCAACGTCGCCTCCAATATCTGTACCAGCTGGTTGGCAGAGGCGCCGTGACCGCTCACGTCGATCAGGACCAGCGACACCCCCTCGGGCCCCGGCCGGATGAACGCCAGATCGCCGGAGACCCGCTCCGGGTAGCAGGGGCGGTTCTCGCTGGCCCATGCCAGGCCAAGGCCGGCATGCTGCTGCCCCGTGCACGAGAGGGGAGAAACCGGCCTTGGCTCCACGGGGGCCGCACCCAGCCACTTGCGGGCCTGTACCAGGGTACCCCCCTCCGGCGGGGTGCTGATGGTGAGTTCAGACATCATGCGCTGCACGCCGGGCAGACCCAGCCCCAGGGTACCCGAGGTGCTGTAGTGCTCTTGCATGGCTTGATGTATGTCGGGGATGCCGGGGCCCTGATCGCGGGCGATGATGTCGATGCAGGGGCGCCCTCTGGGATGGTGGAGGGTGAGGGTGATCTCCCCCCGTTCGGCATACTTCAGGATGTTGCTGCCAAGCTCGGAGACCACGGTGGAGAGCATGGTGCGATCCACCTCGGAGAGGTCGGCGATGAAGGGGAGGCGACGCACCGCCATCACCGTCAGGTGCAGATCGATGTCGTGACGCAATGGGTAGCGGGCCTGCTGGGTGCTCAGCTCCTGCTCCATGGTGCCTACTCCTCGCCCTTGAGGGTACGGGCATGGGCGAAGGCGTCGTCCATGTCGAGAAAGCAGCGCAGCGGACCCGGCTTGGCGTCGGCCAGTGCCAGGAAGGCGGCGATCCCCGCATTCAGCCCCACCAGCAGGCAGACGGCTCCCAGCAGGCGGCACACCTCGGCCAGTTTGCGAACCTGCCGAAACTCGTGGTGATCGAGCAGCATGACCCCGGAGAAGTCGAGCAGCACCGCGTGCTGGCGCCCCTGCACCAGCCGCAGGGAGAGTGCCTGCGTCAGTTGCTGCATGCCTTCGTCACCGAGGTCTGGCCGCATGCTGACGACGATGCAACCAGCCACGTCGGCGATGCCCAGATCGTTGTTGAGCAACATGGGCGGCGCTCCTAGAGGGTGGATCCGACCCGCTTGAGGGCTATCTCGAACGCATCCCGCAGGGTCGCAGTAGTACGGATGTCACCGACCGAGACACCCAGTTCCACCATGGTACGGGCGATGGCTGGCGAGACGCCGGAGATGATGGCCTCGCACCCCATGAACTGGGTGGCCTTGGTGATCTTGATCAGCTGATTGGCGACCCCGGTGTCCACGGTGGCGACCCCGGCGATGTCCAGCACGAAGACCCGGGCCCGGGTCTCGGCTATCTTGGTCAGCGACTTGTTCATCACGTCGGCGGTGCGCATGGAGTCGATGATCCCCACCAGCGGCAACAGCAGGATCCCGTCCCAGATGGGGGTCACCGGGGTCGACATCTCCTGCAGCGACTTGTGCAGCTCCTCGCGTACCCTGGCGGCCTCTTCGGCCTCCTCCATGGCGCGCTTGAGCTGGTGATGCTGCTCCACCTGAGCCGTGATGTCGGTGGCAAACTTGACGATCTTGCTGGGTTTGCCGGTCAGATCCAGCACCGGGTTGTAGGATCCCTGGATCCATACCTCCTGCCCCTGCTTGCCGATCCGGCAGAACTCTCCCGCCAGGTATTCGCCGCGGCGCAGGGTCTCCCAGAAGGCGCCATAATCGGCCGACTGGGCATAATCAGGGTCGACAAGCAGTCTGTGGTGTTTGCCTTTCAGCTCATCCAGCTGATAACCCACGATCTCGAGAAAGCGCGGGTTGGCATCGAGAATGGTGCCATCCAGCGAGAACTCCACCTTGCCCATGACCCGGCTCAGGGCGTTGAGCTGCCCCTCGAAATTAGCGTTGAGCTGTTTCTGCTCGGTCAGATCCATGCTGTATTCGATGATCCGGCTCAGCGCGCCCTGCTCGTCCAGCAGAGGGCTGCAACTGCCCCGCAGCCAGATGTCCCGGCCGTGCCGATCCAGCCGGTGAAACTCTCCCTCCTGCTCCCGGCCCGCCTTCAACGCCTCCCAGTGGGCGGCATGAGCAGGCGAGTCGAGCACGTCGTGCGGCAACAGCATGGCGTAATGCTGGCCCTTGAGCTCGCTTAGCTGATAGCCCATGATGGCGAGAAAACGCGGGTTGGCGTCCAGGATCTGCCCGTCAGGAGAGAGTTCGAGTCTGGCCATCAGCTGGTCGATGGCATCGAGCCTAGCCTGGGGTGAAGAGGGAGTCGCTGTGTTCGGGTGGGCAACGGCGGTGTGCACGTCCATGGCATCTCCAATAAGGCGCAATTGACTTGAATGTCACTAGAAAGCGTACAGCAGTTATAGCCCACCGGGGCGAGAGCGTGGGACAAGAAGTGCCGAAAGAACCTGTCTGCGGGCGGGCCCTGGGCCTGGGGGCTTCATCATGAACCTCCTGTATCGCGACTACCCCCAGGGGGCGCTCACGTCCCTTCACTGTCACGACGGCCCGCAGTTTTGCTACCTGCATCGGGGCGGCGGCGTGATCAGCAGTGAGGGGACAGGCGTGCTGCTGGTGGCGGGTCAGCTCTGTCTGATCCCGGCCGGACTTGCCCATGAGTTCAGGGTGCTGCGCCACTCCCAACTCAGTCTGGTCTATCTGGATGACCTGGATGGAGGGGGCGAGTTGACGACCCGCCAGGTGAGCCCGCTGCTGGCCGGCCTGTTCGAGCGGCTGGCAGACATGGCGGAGCCGGGCCTCAGGGATGCCTATCTGACGGTACTGGCAGCCGAACTGAGACAGACGCCGGCGGCGACCGGATTCATGTTGAGCGCGGCACTGGACGTGCGGCTGCTGCGGGTGCTGGAGCAGGTCTGCAGGCGCCCTTCCATCGAATACGGGTTGGCGGAACTGGCTGCCGGTTCAGGGGCCTCGGTGCGCACCCTCAACCGGCTGTTCAGTCAGCAACTGGGCTGCAGCTTTCGACAATGGCGGCAACAGGTGGTGATGGGGCGAGCCCGCCAGTTGCAGCAACAGGGCCAGCCGCTGTCGCGGATAGCCCTTGAGCTGGGATACGGGGATTTCAGCGCCTTTTCTCACGCCTTCAATCGCTGCTTGCGGGAACCGACGGGGCCGTGAGGCGGGAGCCGAGATCCCGGTCGGCCGGCTCCCCCGCCAGCAGGCAGGTCAGTTCATCGGTGTGACTCAGGCGCTCGCCCTGAAAGGTAAACAGGGCGCTCACCTTGCACTCGATCCGTGCGCCGTCGTGACGCCAGGCCCGCACTCGATGCAGGGAGTGCACCCGGTTTCCCTCTGCCAGCAGCGAGACAAAACGGATCTCGCAGCGGGCCAGGCTCTGGCGCAGGACCAGCAGGTGTTGCTCGAAGGCGGCGCGATCCAGCCGCTGGTCATCCACCAGCTGGACATAGTCCGGGCAGAACCAGTGATCGAGTTCGGCCGGGGCGAAATCGGGGTCGCAGATGACCCGGTTGAGGCAGGCTTGCAGCCGTTGCTTGTAATCCATGATGGGCTCCTGAGTGGATGGGAGCGGCCAGTATGGGGCCTGTGGTCTGCTCCGACCTTGGCGTCTACGCCATCCTGTTTGGCGATTGCGCCAAGATGGGGGCTTGCGGTAGTGATGCGTGCCACCTGGCCCTGTTTTGTGGCGGGTTTCACGGTTTCCTGTGGCGGCATGAGGCAGGATCGGCCCCCTGTTTCCTTCATGTGACGAGTCGTATCATGTCCGCATTGCCCCGTTTTGCCCTGCTTGCCTCCCTGGTTGCCGCCAGCCTGACCCTGCCTGCCGTGGCCGTCGAAGCCCCGGTTAGCGCCGCGGGTGTCACTGCGGTGACCCTGTCCCAGCAGGCGCCCATTCACTGGGTGTCGGTGACGCAGATTGCCAGGAGCCTGGATGGGTTGCCGCCGATGGCGGTCGGTTTTGACATCGACGACACCCTGCTCTTCTCCAGCCCGGGGTTTTATCGCGGCAAGCAGGAGCTCTCCCCCAACGACGAGAGCTACCTGAAGAACCCCGCCTTCTGGGAGAAGATGAACAACGGTTGGGACGCCTTCAGCGTGCCGAAAGAGGTGGGCAAGGCGCTCATCGCCATGCACCTCCAGCGCGGCGATCACATCTATTTCGTTACCGGCCGTTCGGCCACCAAGACCGAGACCGTCAGCCAGACCCTGCAGCAGACCATGAACATTCCGGCCGACCAGCTCAACCCGGTGATCTTCGCCGGTGACCAGCCGGGCCAGAACACCAAGGTGCAGTGGCTCAAGGAGAAGCAGATGAAGGTCTTCTACGGCGATGCCGATGGCGACATCAAGGCCGCGCAGGAGATCGGTATTCGCGGCATCCGGCTGCTGCGCGCGGCCAACTCCACCTACCGGCCGCTGCCGCTGGCTGGCGCGTTAGGGGAGGAGGTGATCGTCAACTCCCAGTACTGATGTTCATCCCTGCATGAGAAAAGGGGCCGGATCCTGTCAGGATCCGGCCCCTTTTTTGGGCGTCTAGCGGGCGGCGAAGGTGTTGCAGCTGGCGGGCTTGCCGCTGTCAAAGCCGCGCTTGAACCAGGCATAGCGCTGGGCCGAGCTGCCGTGGGTGAAGCTGTCCGGGATCACCCGGCCCTGGCTCTGCTGCTGCAGACGATCGTCGCCGATGGCCTGGGCGGCGTTGAGCGCCTCCTCCAGATCACCGGTTTCCAGCACCTGTTCCCGCTCCATGTAGTGGCCCCAGACACCGGCAAAACAGTCGGCCTGCAACTCGAGTTTGACCGACAGCTTGTTCTGCTCGGCCCGGCTCAGCCCCTGCTGCTGTTCACGCATCTTGCGCTCGATGCCGAGCAGGTTCTGCACGTGGTGGCCCACCTCGTGCGCCACCACGTAGCCCTGGGCGAAGTCGCCGTCGGCTCCCAGCTTGTCGCGCATCTCCTGATAGAAGGAGAGATCGATGTAGACGGTGCGATCCGCCGGGCAGTAGAAGGGCCCCATCACCGACTGACCCTGGCCGCAGCCGGTACGGGTTGCACCGCGATAGAGCACCAGTTTGGGGGCCTGATAGCGGTTGCCGCTCTGCTGGAAGATCTCGCCCCAGGCATCCTCGGTGGAGGCGAGCATCACCGAAGTGAACCTGGCGAGGGGATCCTTGGCCGGCTGAGACATCTCCTGACGCTGGGGCGGGGTCTGGGATGCCGGCTCGTTGAGCAGGGGGGAGAGATCCACCCCGTAATAGCCGGCCACCATGACCACCACCAGCAGGATCAGACGCCCCTTGCCGCCGATGGGGATGCCGCCACCGCCCCCTTGCCGCCGATGGGGATGCCGCCACCGCCCCCCTGCTGGCGCCTGTCTTCCACATTGTTGCTCTCGCGGCGATCTTGCCAGCGCATATGCTTGCTCCCCTGCTGTCCGGTGGCAGTAATGATAATGGCTGGCGGGACGGCTTGCCTAACGGGAGCAGGCCGGCGGTCGGGTTGCCGCCGGCGGGCAAGAAGGTTTATTCGGCCCAGGGCATCTCGGGCAGGGAGTCCAGAAACTGGCCGTAGCGCTCGAGGTTGAAGGGGCCCTGATCCGCTTCCATCGCCATCAGCTCGGCCCCCAGGGCGCAGGCGATATACTGCAGCGCCTCCTCGCGCGGGGTGCCCTTCATCACCAGCCGCATCAGGGTAGCCTTGACCTGCAGCGGGTGGCCGTCGCTGAGCTGGTTGTCGACCATCTCCAGCAGGGTTTGCTCGTCGAAGAACTCGGTGGGTTCGCTCATGTGCTGTGCCTCGTCATGTCATAAGGGATGCCAGTATAGCGATATAGCTATTAACACATTGAAATATTTCGATAAAAACATTTCGATATGGGCTGTTTTTGTTACTCATAATTAATGTGGGTTTGCGGTCTGCAAACGACAACCATCATGAAATCGCATGGACGGATACCAATATGCCCACCATAGACTCGCTGTTATCCAAGCCCCAGAACCTGCCCAACGTGCCCGAAGTCATGCGCGAACTGGTGCAGACCTTCAATGAGAAAGAGCCGGATATCCTGTTGATTGCCAAGAAGATCAACAAGGATCCGGTGATCTCCGCCAAGCTGCTGCGGCTGGCCAACTCCGCCAAGTTTGGTGGCAGTCGCCAGGTCGCCACCGTCAACGAGGCCGTGGTGCGGCTCGGGGTCGACGTGGTGCGCAACATGGTGTTCGCCTGCGGCCTGACCGGCTCCATCGGTGCCGTGCCCGGCATCGAGCTCAAGCATTTCTGGGGCAAGGTGTTCGACGTGGCCGAACTGGCCAGGCGGCTGGCCAAGCTCAAGGGCATGAAGGGGGAGGAGGTGTTCACCTGCGCCCTGCTCTACGACATGGGGCGGCTCATCATGCACGTGGGGCTGCCGGAGAACATGGTGAACCACATCAAGGATCTGGAGCCCAGCAAGGGGCGCGCCAAGGCCGAGGAGCTGGTGGTCGGCTTCAACTATGCCCAGACCGGGGCCGAGATGGCCAGGCGCTGGCAATTCCCCCTGAGCATCTGCCATGCGGTGGAGTTCCACTACAACCCCTTGCTGGCCAAGGAGTTCTCTGCCGAGGCTGCGCTCATTCATCTGGCCATAGCACTGGCGGCGCAGTCGGATGTGGGGGAAGCGCCGCCGCCCGAGTGGCCAACCCAGGTGGCCGAGCGACTCGGCCTCGCCTGGCCCGATTGCGCCGCCGTGTTCGTGGCGCTGCGCGAGCAGGGCAACGGTTATGCCGGCTTGCTGGCGGCCTGACGCCACCCATCTCATCGACCAGGGCCGCACCGCGGCCCTTTTTCATGGTGACGGCCTTGCCAATGAGCGGTTGCGGGGGCAGTCTTGGGGCCTGTCTCTTCTAAGCGAGCCCTTGCCATGATCCTCTCCGAGCGCCTGGAACTGCGCGAACTGGCGGTTGCCGATGCCCCCTTCATTCTCGAACTGCTCAACGATCCCGACTTTCACCGCTACATCGGCGATCGGGGCATCCGCACCCTGCAGGATGCCGAAAACTACATCCAGCAAGGGCCGGCGGTCAGCTATGCCCGTCATGGTCACGGTCTCTATCTGGTGGCAAGGCGCAGCGACGGAGCCAAGCTCGGCATCTGCGGCCTGATCAAGCGCGATACCCTGCCTTGTGAAGACATCGGCTACGCCTTCCTGCCCGCCTGGCGCGGTCAGGGTTATGGCATCGAAGCGGCGCAGGCGGCGCTGCAGGATGGTCGGGAGCGGCTCGGCATCGAGCGAGTGGTTGCCATCGTCACCCCGGGCAACGCGCGTTCGGTGGCGCTGCTGGCCAAGCTGGGGCTGGTGCAGAGCCGGTTGGTCAAACTGGCCGAGGATACGGAGGAGTGTCTGTTGCTGGAGGCTGAAGGGGTAGAGGCTTGCCCGATCTGAGGGGCTGCGGCATGGCTGGCAGGATATCAGCAGGGCCGGGGGAATGAGGCAAAGAGGCCGCCGTGAGTTGCGGCCTGTCTGCATCGGGCGCTGCCGGTGGGCAGGCAGGATCAGTTGAGCTCTTCGATGGAGAACTCGCCGGCAATGCCGTCACAGGAGACGGCGAAGCCGCCGCTGAAACGGGTGCTGAACTGGATCAGAAACGCATCATAGTCGTGCTCTTGCACGGGCAGGTTGATGGGCTTGCTGCGACGCAGGGGTTTGCGAGTTTGTACGCTTTTCATCATGGTATTTCTCTATATAAATTAAGTTTTTGCTCCTTGTATTGGCAAATGTCAGGTCGATGGGCGCGGCCAGCTGTAAGCTGACGAGCGCGCAGGAATACCCAGCCCGGTTCAGGGGCGTCTGCACTTTCAAGGAATGCGCCAAGGACCACGCGGATGCATGATGCTACTTGGGAGTGGGCAGATCGGGTCTGCACCGTGAGAGCCGGGCAACGCAGGCGGACAGCCTGAACGGTTCTCAGGGCGAGTAAATCAGAAGAAGGTTATGCGGGTACTGACAGGATTCATCGTGAGGTGAAGCATTGCAGGGCAAACATAAACAGGGCTGATTAACTAGCCGGCGCGCATTCTCTCCTCGATATGGGTAAAAAGCAAACAGTTATTTGCAGTTTTTCTTTCACGGCCGTCTGTCGGCCACAAAAAGGGCTCCCTAAGGAGCCCTTTTTTCATCATCAGGTGACCTCAGCCGATGGCTCAGTAGTCGCCGCAGGCCTTCTTGGCTGCGGTGATCATGGGGGTGATGGTCATGCCCTGTACCACGATGGAGAACATCACCACCGAGTAGGTCATCACCAGGATGACCTGGCGCAGGTCGACGCCGTGCTCCGGCAGCATCATGACGCCGGACGGCAGTGCCAGCGCCATCGCCATGGCCAGACCGCCGCGCAGACCGCCCCAGGTGAGGATCCGCACCGAGAACTTGTTGTAGCTGCGGAACTTGCGGAAGGCCACATAGGGCAGCGACACGCTGATGAAGCGTGCGGCGAGGCAGAGCGGCACCGCGATGACCAGCAGGATCCAGTCTTGCCAGGCCAGATCCAGCAGCACCAGCGCCAGACCGATCAGCAGGAACAGCAGGGCGTTGAGGAACTGGTCCATCAACTCCCAGAAGTGATCCAGGTGATGGCTGCTCTGTTCGGAGAAGCCGCTGTGACGGGTCCAGTTGCCGATCATGATGCCGGTCACCACCATGGCCAAGGCGCCGGAGACGCCGATCATGTTCGCGAAGGCGAAACCGGCGGTCGGGATGCAGAGGGTCAGCAGCAGCTCCAGCGAGCCGTCATCGGTGGCGCTGATCATCACGTGAGCGATGAGACCCAGCACGGCACCGAACAGGATGCCGCCGAGGGCCTCATGCAGGAACAGGCCGGCAACGCTGCCGAAGGTGGGCTCGACGCCGCCAAACGCCACGGCAAACACGGTGGCGAAGATGACGAGGCCAACACCGTCGTTGAACAGCGACTCCCCCTCGATCTGGATGGCGATCTGGGGTGGTGCCTTCATCTTCTTGACGATGGCCAGCACGGCGATGGGGTCGGTGGGGGAGATCAGGGCACCGAACAACATGCAGTAGACCAGCGGCACGTCCCAACCCAGCAGCTTGGCGATGAACCAGAAGCCATAGCCGATGAGGAAGGTGGAGAGCAGGGTCGCCAATATGGCCAGAATGGTGATTTCCCACTTCTGGCTGCGCAGGGCTTTCAGGTTGATCCCGAGACCACCGGCGAACAGCAGGAAGCCCAGGATCCCCTTCAGCAGGAAATTCTGGAAGTCGATGCTCTCCATGGTCTTGACGGCCAGGGGTTCCAGATTGAACCAGCCCAGCTTACCGAACAGCACCATCAGCGCGGAGATCAGCATGGAGCCCGCAGTGATGGCGATGGTGGTCTGGATCTTCACAACATACTGATTGGCAAAGGCGATAAAGATCGCCAACGCTGCCAGGAAGCAGAGTGTGTAGTAGACGCTCATAGTTATTTTTCTCTTTAGTAAACAGCAAGCACGTATCCCTATTGAGGACGGGCATAGGGTACTCTTGGGTCACATGTTACTCATTACCCATTTGTGAGTATATAGAGCGCCGATATAGACAGATAGACGGCTAGATTTCCATTTGATTTGTTTGCTGTTAGGATGCTGTTTACGCAGTTGCATGGATGTAAGAGGAACGAGCGGTGTCGAACAAAAAGTCGGATGTGACAAACAAGCTGGAAGCCTGCCTCAAGGAGCGGATCCTGATCATCGACGGGGCCATGGGCACCATGATCCAGGGCTACAAGCTCGGTGAGGCGGACTACCGGGGGGAGCGGTTTGCCGACTGGCATACCGACATCAAGGGCAACAACGATCTGCTGGTGCTGAGTCGCCCCTCTGTCATTCGCGAGATCCACGATCAGTACTGTGCCGCCGGCGCCGACATCCTCGAGACCAACACCTTCAACGCCACCCGCATCGCCATGGCCGACTACGAGATGGAAGATCTCTCGGCCGAGATCAACCGCGAGGCGGCCCGGCTGGCCCGCGCCGTGGCGGATGAGTGGACGGCGAAAGAGCCCCACAAGCCGCGCTTCGTGGCAGGCGTCCTGGGGCCCACCAACCGCACCGCCTCCATCTCGCCGGACGTGAACGACCCCGGCAAGCGCAACGTTACCTATGACCAGCTGGTGGCCGCCTACACCGAATCGACCCATGCCCTCATTGAGGGCGGTGCCGACATCATCCTGATCGAGACCATCTTCGATACCCTCAACGCCAAAGCGGCCGCCTTCGCGGTGGACCTGGTGTTCGAGGAGTTGGGCTACAGCTTGCCGGTGATGATCTCCGGCACCATCACGGACGCCTCCGGCCGTACCCTCTCCGGCCAGACCACCGAAGCCTTCTATCATTCGCTGCGCCACGTCAGACCCGTCTCCTTCGGTCTCAACTGCGCGCTGGGGCCCGACGAGCTGCGCCAGTATGTGGAGGAGCTCTCCCGCATCAGCGAAACCTTCGTGAGTGCCCACCCCAACGCCGGGTTGCCCAATGCGTTTGGCGAGTACGACCTCGATGCTGCCGAGATGGCGGAGCATATCCGCGAGTGGGCCCAAAGCGGCTTTCTCAACCTGGTGGGCGGCTGCTGCGGCACCACCCCAGCCCATGTCCGCGCCATGGCGGACGCGGTGGCGGGCATCAAGCCTCGCGCCCTGCCGGATCTGCCGGTGGCCTGCCGTCTGTCGGGCCTGGAGCCCCTCATCATCACTCCTGAATCCATGTTCGTGAACGTGGGGGAGCGCACCAACGTCACCGGCTCGGCCAAGTTCAAGCGGCTCATCAAAGAGGGTCTCTACGACGAGGCGCTGGACGTCGCCAAGCAGCAGGTGGAGAACGGTGCCCAGATCATCGACATCAACATGGACGAGGGGATGCTGGACGCCGAGGCGGCCATGGTGCGCTTCCTGAACCTCATCGCCGGCGAGCCGGATATTGCCCGGGTGCCGGTGATGATCGACTCCTCCAAGTGGGAAGTGCTGGAGGCCGGTCTCAAGTGCGTGCAGGGCAAGCCGGTGGTCAACTCCATCTCCATGAAGGAGGGAGTGGACAAGTTCATCGAGCAGGCGAAACTGCTGCGCCGCTACGGCGCCGCCGTCATCGTCATGGCGTTCGACGAGGTGGGGCAGGCCGATACCCGCGCCCGCAAGTTCGAGATCTGTCAGCGCGCCTACCGCATCCTGGTGGATCAGGTGGGCTTCCCGCCGGAAGACATCATCTTCGACCCCAACATCTTCGCGGTGGCGACCGGCATCGACGAGCACAACAACTACGCGGTGGACTTCATCGACGCGGTGAAGGACATCAAGGATAACCTGCCCCACGCCATGATCTCCGGCGGTGTCTCCAACGTCTCCTTCTCGTTTAGGGGCAACGAGCCGGTGCGCGAGGCGATCCACGCCGTCTTCCTCTACCACGCCATCAAGAACGGGATGGACATGGGGATCGTCAACGCCGGCCAGCTCGCCATCTATGAAGACATCCCGGCCGAGCTCAAAGGGAAGGTCGAGGCGGTGGTGCTCAACCTCAATGACAACGCCACCGAGGAGCTGCTGGCCATCGCCGAGAAGTACCGCGGCGCAGGCGCCCAGGCCGAAGATCCGCGGGAGCAGGAGTGGCGCAGCTGGCCGGTGGGCAAGCGGCTGGAACACGCCCTGGTCAAGGGCATCACCGACTTCATCGAGGAGGACACCGAAGAGGCGCGCGCCCAGGCCGAGCGGCCGCTGCACGTCATCGAGGGGCCGCTGATGGACGGCATGAACGTGGTGGGCGATCTGTTCGGCGCCGGCAAGATGTTCCTGCCCCAGGTGGTGAAGTCGGCCCGGGTCATGAAGCGGGCGGTGGCCTACCTGCAGCCCTATATCGAGGCGGAGAAGTCCGGCGGCTCCAGCAACGGCAAGATCGTGCTCGCCACCGTGAAGGGGGACGTACACGACATCGGCAAGAACATCGTCGGCGTGGTGCTGCAGTGCAACAACTTCGAGATCATCGATCTCGGGGTCATGGTGCCTTGCGAGACCATCCTCAAGACGGCGCGGGAGGTGGGGGCTGACATTATAGGCCTGTCGGGCCTCATCACCCCGTCGCTGGACGAGATGGTGCACGTGGCCAAAGAGATGGAGCGCCAGGGCTTCAAGCTGCCGCTGCTCATCGGCGGCGCCACCACCTCCAAGGCCCACACCGCGGTGAAGATAGAGCAGAACTACTCCGAGCCCGTGGTTTATGTCTCCAACGCCTCCCGCGCCGTGGGGGTGGCCCAGAGCCTGCTCAGCCCGGATCTCAAGGAGGCGTTTGTCGCCCGCATCGACAAGGAGTACGAGATTGCCCGCGAGCAGCATGCCCGCAAGCAGCCGCGCTCGCGCCCCATCACGCTGGCGGAGGCCCGTGCCAACCGTCATCAGCTGGACTGGGTGGGCTATCAGCCACCAAAGCCCCGGGAGCCCGGCGTGCAGAAGTTCGAGAACGTACCCATCTCCGTGCTGCGCCCCTACATCGACTGGACGCCGTTCTTCCTCAGCTGGGAGCTGGCGGGCAAGTTCCCCCGCATCCTGGAAGATGAAGTGGTGGGGGAGGAGGCGACGCGCCTCTTTGCCGACGCCAACGCCATGCTGGATCAGTTGGAGAAAGATCAGAGCGTGCGCTGCGCTGGCATCATAGGCTTGTTCCCCGCCAACGCCGTGGGGGACAGCATCGAGGTCTACACCGACGAGTCGCGCACTGAAGTGAAAAAAGTGCTGCACCACCTGCGCCAGCAGAGCGAGAAGCAGGGTTTCCCCAACTACTGTCTGGCGGACTATGTGGCGCCGAAGGAGAGCGGCAAGCCCGACTGGATCGGCGCCTTCGCGGTGACCGGCGGCATCGGCGAGGAGGCCATCGCCAAGGCCTACAAGGCGGATCACGACGACTACAACGCCATCCTCATTCAGGCGGTGTGCGATCGTCTGGCAGAGGCGTTTGCCGAATACCTGCACGAGCAGGTGCGCAAAGTGCACTGGGGCTATGCCCCGGACGAGGCGCTCAGCAACGAGGAGCTGATCCGCGAGAACTATCGCGGCATACGCCCGGCACCCGGCTACCCCGCCTGCCCGGAGCACACCGAGAAGGGGAGCATCTGGGAGCTGCTGGACGTGGAGCAGGCCATCGGCATGCAGCTCACCGAGTCCTACGCCATGTGGCCGGGGGCGGCGGTGTCCGGCTGGTACTTCTCCCACCCCGACAGCAAGTACTTCGCGGTGGCCCAGATCCAGCGGGATCAGGTGGAGGACTACGCCGTGCGCAAGGGCATGACCCTGGCAGAGGCCGAACGCTGGTTGGGGCCGAACCTGCACTGAGGCGTCGGCCCGATTGATCCTCGCTGAAGGGGGTGGCATCCAGACACGGGAGACAGACCAGTCTGGTGCCGCCGTTTGACAAGCGGGTGACAGCGGGATGGCAGCGCACGTTTCTGTGTGGTTTGTCTTGTTGTCAGGAGAAACAATTGGCGTTGTCTTGGCGCTGTGGCACTTTATACTCTCCCGCCCCATCCTGCCCAGGCACTGCCTCCTAGCGGAATTGTCATGAAGATCGCCATTTTATCCCGTGAGCCGAAAAACTACTCCACCCGCCGTCTGGTCGAGGTGGCGCAGGCGCGCGGTCATCAGGTCGAGGTGCTCGACACCCTGCGCTGTTACATGAACATCGCCTCCCACAACCCCTCCATCCATTACGAAGGACGGGAGCTGGAGAGCTATGATGCGGTGATCCCGCGCATCGGGGCCAGCATCACCTTCTACGGCACCGCCGTGCTGCGCCAGTTCGAGATGATGAACACCATGGCGCTCAACAGCTCGGTGGCCATCTCCCGCTCCCGCGACAAGCTGCGGGCCATGCAACTGCTCTCCCGCCACGGCATCGGCCTGCCGGTGACCGGCTATGCCCACAGCACCCACGACGTGCCCGACCTCATCACCATGGTGGGCGGTGCGCCCCTGGTGGTGAAGCTGCTGGAGGGAACCCAGGGGATCGGCGTGGTGTTGTGCGAAACCCAGAAGGCCGCCGAGAGCGTGATCGAGGCCTTCATCCAGACCAACAACAACATCCTGGTGCAGGAGTACATCCGCGAGGCCAACGGCGCCGACATCCGCTGTCTGGTGGTCAACGGCAAGGTGGTGGCGGCCATGCGTCGCCAGGCCCAGCCGGGGGAGTTTCGCTCCAACCTGCATCGGGGCGGCACCGCCGAGGCGATCAAGATAAGCCCGGAAGAGCGGGCCACCGCGGTGCAGGCCGCCAAGATCATGGGGCTGGACGTGGCCGGGGTGGATATCCTGCGCAGTGCCCGCGGCCCGCTGGTGCTGGAGGTCAATTCCTCCCCCGGCCTGCAAGGGGTGGAGGCTGCCTCCGGCAAGGACGTGGCCGGCAAGATCATCGAGTTTCTCGAGCTCAAGGCGAGTCGCAAGCACAAGCCGGCGGAGTGACGCCAAGCCTGCCGCCAACGCATTGCAAACAGGGCGCCTTCGGGCGCCCTGTTGTTATCTGGCGGGTGCCACAGCACCCTCATCCTAAGGGAGAGGGAACAGTTCGGTGGTGCTGGGTCATCGTCGCTGTGTGGTTGTCACCGCGAGCTGCGATGGCTTGCCAGGGGGAGCCTCCCTTCTCCCACCATTTTGAATAGACGGGGAGAAGGGCTGGGGATGAGGAGCGCTATGCCTTACCTTGCGCGGGGTCGTTGGTGATCATCGCCAATCGGGCGCTGAAGATGCCCTCTTCCAGCCGGGTCTCTATCTGCCAGCCCAGCTTCTCGCAGATGCGCTGGATGATGGTGAGGCCGCAGCCGTAGCCGAGGATCTGATCCGGCGCGGCGGCGGTGGGGTTGCTGATGGTGAGCAGGGGGCCGGCCAGCTCGATGTCGATATGGCCATCGGCGTAGCTGAGGGCATTCTTCAGCAGGTTGCCGAGCGCAATGGCGAGCAGGGAGAGGGGGGCCAGCGCCTCGCTCTCATCGTCCAGCTGCAACCGGATATCCAGCTCCTCCCGCTGCAGCAGCGGGGCGAGGCGGGCCAGCTCCCGGCGAATGAGCGGTGCCACCTGCTGGGGCGGGCGTTCCACCTCTTCCTTGCGGCCCAGCAGCAGAAAAGTCTCGGTGAGCAGCGCCATCTCGTCGGCGGCGGCGCGAATGCGGGTGGTGGCGCGGGCGGCGGGGGCGGGCAGATCGCTCACCTTGCCGAGCAGGGCGGCCGAGCCCTGGATCACCATGTTGGGGGTGCGCAGCTCGTGACTGGCGAAGCGGCTGAACTCCTGCTCGCGGGCAAATACCGCGGCCACCTCCTGCTTGCCGGCCAGCAGTGCCAGCTCTATGTCCCTGAGCTCCTGCCAGGGGGCATCGGGTACGAAGTCCGCCTGATCCGGGGTGAGGTGAGCAACCCGCTGCTGCAGCCGCTGCAGCGGCCGGGTGATGTGGCGCACCAGCCAGATGCCGAAGCCGATGCAGCCGAGCAGCAGGGTCAGCCCGATCAGCCGGGTGGCCAGGTGCAGCTGATCCTCGTAGGGATCCAGGTAGTCGTCGGCGTCGTCGTTGAACACCAGATAGAGCAGCCCCTTACCGGACGGATGGGGCCGCACCAGGAAGTGCTTGTCCTCGTCCCCCAGCACGTGTTCGTAGAAGCCCGGGCTTCGGTAGGGCTTGAGCCAGATCGGCAGGCGGCCGGCCTCGGTCCAGTAGCTGGAGAACTGGCGCGGGCTGGGGGCGGGGGCCGCCATGCCGAGCCGCAACCAGTCGTCGCTGTAGCGGGTCACCTCCGCCTCCAGCCAGTGACGCAGGCTGAGTTCCTCCATCTTGTCCTCCGCCACCACCATCAGCAGGCTGATGATGATCAGCAGCAGCAGGCCGGCACCGCTCAGGGTGAGGATCAGGCGACGGCGCAGGCTGGGCAGGCTCATAACGGCCTCCCTGCGGGCTGGTTCAGGCAGCGCTGGCGGCCCATCATGGGGTCACCAGTCGATAACCCTGGCCGTGCAGGGTTTCCAGCATGGGAGCAGGGAAGGGCTTGTCGAGGGCGTTGCGCAGGGCATAGATGTGGCTGCGCAGGGCGTCGGAGTCCGGCTCCTCGTCGCCCCAGACGGTGTCGAGCACCTCCTGGCGGGTGACCAGCGCGGGGGCCCGGCGGGCCAGCAGGGTGAGGATCTGGAACGGGATCTTGCCGAGCTTGAGCTCGACCCCGGCCCGGGTGGCGCGGCCGCTGGCGGGATCCAGGGTCAGCTCGCCCACGCACAGGGCCCCCATGTCGCTGCGGGGGCCGCGCAGGGCCAGCGCCTGCAGCCGCACTTCCAGCTCCTCCATGGCGAACGGCTTGACCAGATAGTCGTCGCCGCCGGCCTTGAAGCCCGCCAGCTTGTCATCCAGGCTGTCGCGGGCGGTGAGAAACAGCACCGGGGTCGGGATCCCCTGCTCCCGCAGGCGGGCTACCGTGCTGAGGCCGTCGAGGCGCGGCATCATGACGTCCATGATGATGACGTCGAAGCGCTGCTCGGCCAGCAACTGCAGGGCCGCCTGGCCGTGGTAGGCGCAGTCCAGCCGGTGGCCCGCCAGCTCCAGATAATCCATGATGGTTTCCGCGACCTGGGGATTGTCTTCCACCACCAGTATTTTCATGCTTTGATCTCCTGGTTCCGACCGCCATTTCACGGTCATCTCACACCGGATGAGGCATCCTGTGTGGCAGTGTAACCCCGAGGATCCCCGATGAAGAAGTCTCTCTGCACTCTCCTGCTGCTGATCTTGCTGCCATTCGGCGCTGCGCAGTCGGCGGAGTTCAAATTGACCGGCCGCACCACCTGGCAGCTGGGCCAGCTGATGGTCAACGGCATTCCCTTTGTGCTCGACGAACAGACCCGTTTCAAGGACGGGCTGAGAGAGGACGATCTCGGCGGCACCTGGGTCGACCTGGAAGGGGTGGTCGAGGGCGAACTGCGGCTTATTCGGGAGGTCGAGAAGCTGGAGGAGGATGACGAGATGGATCTGGAAGGGCCGGTGGAGCAGGGGCGGATCTGGGGTTATGTCACCTCGGACGACAGTCTGGCTCCGTTCGAAGGACGCTGGCTGGAGCTGGAGTGCAAGTTTGACGGCATGCGCCTGAGCCGCTGCCGCGAGGATGATTGACGCACGGCAAGACGAACCGGGCGGAAAAAACCACTCAGCGGGCCCATAGTTAAACCTCGCACGGTTTCACTATGGGCCTTTTGCTATGACACGCACCTCCCTCCTGCTGCTGGCGCTGCCGCTCTGCGCTCTGGCCGCCGATGGCGAACTCTGGCTGGTGGAGCTGGAACACAACGATGGCCTGCGCCTGCAGTTTCAGGGGGCCGAACTCGAGCTCGGCAATGCCGCGCTGAGCGGGGTGGCAGGCAACGATGAACTCAGACCCGGCATGCGTCTGGCCATCCTCAGCCGTGACGGAGTCGCCGAGCGCATTGGCATGGCCGACGCCATCGCCGGATTCTTGCCGACCAGCCAGTGGCGCCGGGCCGAAGCCTCCCTGCTGGCCGTCACGGGCCGCGCCCTGCGGTTGCAGGGGCTTGGCGTGCTGTCCTTCGATGACGATACTCGCTGGCTGAATGGCAGCCCGGCCGACCTGCAACCGGGCCGCAAACTGGTGCTCAGTCGTAACCTGCAGGGCCGCCTGACCGAGATCCTGATAGCCAATCCGGAAGATGAACCAGAATAAGAGCCATGTCATCCCGCTACTTAATATATATATTGCTAAATTAGAAATATCTATTTGTCTATATTCTGAAGTATGATTAAGTGATGAATAAAATAATAAAGTGAATGCTCTGATATTATTTTTGTTAATATCAAAAAGCCTTCAATTAATTACTTTATTAATGTTATACATGCATCAAAACGTGGTCTGGATCGCATATTGAAGCCAATATGACTGATATTGTCGTACTCACATGTCACCTGCGGATATATAAGCGTTGGTGAATGTATGTCAATGTTTAAATATATTGGGGTTGCTATGCAAAAACTAAAAATAACTGGCTTGTCATTGATCATATCCGGCCTGCTGATGGCCCAGGCTCACGCGGCAGAGCCCGTCTATCCAGACCAGTTGCGCCTGTTCTCGCTGGGTCAGGAGGTCTGTGGCGACAAGTATCGCCCTATTACTCGAGAAGAAGCGCAGAGCGTTAAAAGTAATATTGTCAATATGATGGGCCAGTGGCAAATAAGCGGTCTGGCCAACGGCTGGGTAATAATGGGACCGGGTTATAATGGTGAAATAAAACCTGGCTCGGCGTCCAATACCTGGTGTTACCCGGTCAATCCTGTTACCGGAGAAATACCCACCTTGTCAGCCCTGGATATTCCAGATGGTGATGAGGTGGATGTGCAGTGGCGACTGGTACACGACAGCGCGAATTTCATCAAGCCAACCAGCTATCTGGCGCATTATCTCGGTTATGCCTGGGTGGGCGGCAATCACAGCCAATATGTCGGTGAAGACATGGATGTGACCCGCGATGGCGATGGCTGGGTGATCCGTGGCAACAATGACGGCGGTTGCGAGGGTTATCGTTGTGGCGAGAAGACGTCCATCAAGGTCAGCAATTTTGCGTACAATTTGGACCCCGACAGCTTCAAACATGGTGACGTGACCCAGTCTGATCGCCAACTGGTCAAGACGGTGGTGGGCTGGGCGATCAACGACAGTGACACCCCGCAATCCGGGTATGACGTCACCCTGCGTTACGATACCGCCACCAACTGGTCCAAGACCAATACCTATGGCCTGAGCGAGAAGGTGACTACCAAGAACAAGTTCAAGTGGCCACTGGTAGGGGAAACCGAACTCTCCATCGAGATTGCGGCCAACCAGTCATGGGCATCCCAGAACGGGGGTTCTACCACCACCTCCCTGTCGCAATCCGTGCGGCCGACGGTGCCGGCCCGCTCCAAGATCCCGGTGAAGATCGAGCTCTACAAGGCTGATATCTCCTATCCCTATGAGTTCAAGGCCGATGTCAGTTATGACCTGACCCTGAGTGGCTTCCTGCGTTGGGGTGGCAATGCCTGGTATACCCATCCGGACAATCGCCCGAACTGGAACCACACCTTCGTCATCGGACCGTACAAGGACAAGGCGAGCAGCATTCGCTACCAGTGGGACAAGCGTTACATCCCGGGTGAAGTGAAGTGGTGGGACTGGAACTGGACCATCCAGCAGAACGGCCTGTCTACCATGCAGAACAACCTGGCCAGAGTGCTGCGCCCGGTGCGGGCGGGGATCACCGGCGATTTCAGCGCCGAGAGCCAGTTTGCTGGCAATATCGAAATCGGTGCGCCCGTGCCCCTCGCGGCGGATGGCAAGGCGCCTCGAGCTCTCAGCGCGAGAAGGGGAGAACAGGGCCTGCGACTGGAGATCCCGCTCGATGCGCAAGAGCTCTCCGGGCTTGGCTTCAGCAATGTCAGCCTGAGCGTGACGCCAGCAGCAAATCAATAACGGCAGTGCGTTGTAGTGATGGAACCGGGCCTCTGGCCCGGTTTTCGTTTGCACTGGTCGGGCTTGTTAAAGGCTTGTGCTTTCCATTTCCCCACTTATACTGGCGCCATCTTGTCGGAGTGCTGACCGTCGAACGACGCTAAGCTGAGACCGTTAATTCGGGATCCGTGGAACCTGATCAGGTTAAGACCTGCGAAGGGAAACAAGGGTAACTTGCGGGTTACCGCGCCGGGGCAAACTCTCGCTCATCAGGAGCAGGGCCCCACCCATCAAGGGTTCCGCCCGCGATGGTTCAGGCGCACAGAGGGGGAGGCCGTCCCGTCCGGTTGTCCATAGGACGCCGGGTTTCCAGACTAGGGAAACACCGGGATGGCAGAGCTGGGAAGATCCATGCCCGACTCACTCCCCCCTGCACACCCCGTCGCAAGTTCATCTTCTCCTCGAACTCCAGACAAGCAAACACCCATAACTTCAACCAGTTAATGTGAGTTTTGCTATGTCTACTTCCGTATCTGATACCACCAAATCCAGCCGCCGCGAGCAGCGCTCCAGCGCCCAGACCTTTATCGACAACCTGAAGGGGATGGCTCACCCCAATTCTCGCCGTATCTTTATCCAGGGCTCCCGCCCCGACATCCGTGTGCCCCTGCGGGAGATCCAGCTGGCCGACACCTTCGTCGGCGGCACCAAGGAAGCCCCCCAGTTCGAGCCCAACGAGCCGGTGCCGGTCTACGACACCTCGGGCCCCTATGGGGAAGAGGCTGCCCCCATCGACGTGCGCCGCGGCCTGCCGCGCCTGCGGGAGAACTGGGTGCTGGAGCGCGCTGACACCGAAGCGCTGGAGGGGCTGAGCTCCACCTTCACTCAGGAGCGCCTGGCGGACGAGGGGCTGGATCACCTGCGCTTCGAACACCTGCCGAGCGCTCGCCGCGCCAAGCCGGGCCGCCGGGTCACCCAGCTGCACTACGCCCGCGCCGGCATCGTGACCCCCGAGATGGAATTTATCGCCCTGCGCGAGAACATGGGCCGCGAGCGGGTGCGTTCCGAGCTCTTGCGCACCCAGCATCCGGGTCAGGGCTTTGGCGCCAGACTGCCCCAGAACATCACCCCTGAGTTCGTGCGCGATGAAGTGGCCGCCGGCCGCGCCATCATCCCCAGCAACATCAACCACCCGGAAGCGGAGCCCATGATCATCGGCCGCAACTTCCTGGTGAAGATCAACGCCAACATCGGCAACTCGGCGGTCACCTCCAGCATCGAAGAGGAAGTGGAGAAGCTGGTCTGGTCCACCCGCTGGGGCGCCGACACCGTGATGGATCTCTCCACCGGCCGCTACATCCACGAGACCCGCGAGTGGATCCTGCGCAACAGCCCGGTCCCCATCGGTACCGTGCCCATCTACCAGGCGCTGGAGAAGACCAACGGTATCGCCGAAGACCTCACCTGGGAGCTGTTCCGCGACACCCTGCTGGAGCAGGCCGAGCAGGGGGTGGACTACTTCACCATCCACGCCGGCGTGCTGCTGCGCTTCGTGCCCATGACCGCCAAGCGCCTCACCGGCATCGTCTCCCGCGGCGGCAGCATCATGGCCAAGTGGTGCCTCTCCCACCACAAGGAGAACTTCCTCTACGAGCACTTCCGCGAGATCTGCGAGATCTGCGCCGCCTATGACGTGAGCTTGTCACTGGGTGACGGCCTGCGCCCGGGCTCTGTCTATGACGCCAACGACGAGGCCCAGTTCGCCGAGCTGCGCACCCTGGGCGAGCTCACCAAAATTGCCTGGGAATACGACGTGCAGGTGATGATCGAGGGCCCCGGCCACGTGCCCATGCACATGATCGAGCGCAACATGACCGAGCAGCTGGAGCACTGCCACGAGGCGCCCTTCTACACCCTGGGCCCGCTCACCACCGACATCGCCCCGGGGTACGATCACTTCACCTCCGGCATCGGCGCCGCGCTTATCGGCTGGTACGGCTGCGCCATGCTCTGCTACGTGACCCCCAAGGAGCACCTGGGCCTGCCCAACAAGGAAGACGTGAAGCAGGGGCTCATCACCTACAAGATCGCCGCCCACGCAGCTGACCTTGCCAAGGGCCACCCGGGCGCCCAGATCCGCGACAACGCCATGTCCAAGGCGCGCTTCGAGTTCCGCTGGGAGGATCAGTTCAACCTGGCGCTGGATCCCGACACCGCCCGCGCCTATCACGACGAGACCCTGCCCCAGGAGTCCGGCAAGGTGGCCCACTTCTGCTCCATGTGCGGGCCCAAGTTCTGCTCCATGAAGATCACCCAGGACGTGCGCGACTACGCCGCCAAGCTGGAAGCCGTAGAGATCAAGATGGTCGGCATGGATGGCCAGCAGGAGCGGGTCGTCGCCGAGGTGGAGAGCGGCATGGCCCGCATGGCTGAAACCTTCAAGGAGACCGGCGGCGAGATCTACCACCAGGCGGCGACCCTGAAGCAGGCCGCAGGGGAGGAGGCGTGAGCAGCGAGCGCGGGGCTGTCAGCCCCGCCGACCTGTCTGCCGTGACGCAGGCCCGCCCCGTGGTCTGGACCATCGCCGGGTCCGACTCCGGCGGCGGGGCCGGCATTCAGGCCGACTTGCATACCCTGCACGACCTCGGAGTGCACGGCTGCTCCGTCATCTCCGCCATCACGGCCCAGAACTCGGTGGCGGTGAAGATGGTCGACCCCGTGCTGATGCAGACTTTTACCGCCCAGATCGACGCCCTGGGGCTGGATCTGCCACCCGCCGCCATCAAGGTCGGCCTGCTGCCGACCCGGCTGCATGTGGAGGTGCTGGCCCGCCGACTGGCGGCCACCCCGGCCCCCTTCGTGGTCTACGACCCGGTGGCCATCGCCAGCACCGGCACCCCCATGGCCGAGCCCGGCATGCTGGCGGCGGTGCGTGAGCACCTGCTGCCGCGCCTCTCTTTGATCACCCCCAACGGTCCCGAGCTGGAAGCCCTGACCGGTCTGCCCGCCACCAGCCCTGAGCTGGTGCGCCTCGCCGCACGGCGGCTGCGCGAACTCGGCGCTCGCGCCGTACTGATCAAGGGGGGCCACCTGGAATGGGGTGGCGATCTCTGCCTCGACTACTACCAGGACGAGACCCGCGAATTCTGGCTCGCCGCGCCGCGCCTCGATACCCGCCACGGCCACGGCACCGGCTGCTGCTACGCCAGCGCCATCGCCGCCGTGGTGGCGCAGGACTACCCGGTGGAAGACGCCATCACCCTGGCGCGGGCCTATCTGCAACAAGGCTTGGCAGCGGCGCAGGGGGTGGGGGCGGGCCCCGGCCCCATCGCCCATCTGGGCTGGCCAGACAATCTCGCCCACTTCCCCCGTGCCGTGCTGGCGAGCTCAACCCTGGATCGCCATTTCGGCCTGTATGAGACAAGCAGTGCCCGCCTGCCGCAGGGCCCCTTTGCGCCGACCGAGCAGAGCCTTGGCCTCTATCCGGTAGTGGATTCGGTCAAGTGGCTCAAGCGCCTGCTGGGGGCCGGGGTCAAGACGATCCAGCTGCGCATCAAGGATTTGCCCGCCGCCCAGGTGGCGCCGGCCATTCGTGATGCTGTGGCGCTTGGTCGCCGCCATGGGGCGCGGCTCTTTATCAACGACTACTGGCAGCAAGCCATCGAGGCGGGCGCCTGGGGCGTGCACCTGGGGCAGGAGGATATGGAAACCGCCGATCTCGCCGCCATTCAGGCGGCCGGGCTGCGCCTTGGCATCTCCACCCACGGCTACTTCGAGCTGATGCGCGCCCGCGAGCTTGCCCCCTCCTATATCGCACTGGGTCATATCTTCCCGACCAACACCAAGGCGATGCCTTCGCGCCCCCAGGGGTTGGAGCGGTTGCACAACTACCGCGCCCTGATGTGCGACTGGCCGACGGTCGCCATCGGCGGCATCAGCGAGGAGCGGGTCGCGGCGGTCAAGGCGAGCGGGGTCGGCAGCATCGCCCTGGTCTCGGCCATCACGGCGAGCGACGACTGGCAGGGGGCGACGGAACGACTGCTGGCTGCGGTGGGGGTGGGGGACGAGCCACGCTCGGCCTGTGTTGTACGGGAGGCAGAAGATGCTCTCTGATGCCGTGTCTCTCAGTGACGAAGAGTATTTGCGCTACGGTCGCCAGCTGATGCTGGGGGAGATCGGCGAAGCCGGTCAGGCGCGGCTCAAGGATAAATCCGTGCTGATCGTGGGCCTGGGCGGGCTCGGCTCGCCGCTCGCCCTCTATCTGGCCGGGGCTGGTGTGGGCACCTTGTGGCTGGCCGATGGCGATACCGTGGATTCCAGCAACCTGCCGCGCCAGATCCTGTTCGATAGCGAGGCAGTCAACCACTCCAAGGCGGAGCTGGCCCGCGAGCGGTTGGCCGCCCACAACCCGCTGGTGGAGCTGATTGCCATCAATCAGCGGCTCGATGCCGCCAGCCTGCCCGGTTTTGTGGAAGAGGTGGATCTGGTTGTCGACTGTTGCGACAACCTGACCACCCGCCAGACCATCAACGCCGCCTGCGTGGCCCAGGGCAAGCCCTGGATCTCTGCGGCGGCTGTGGGCTGGCAGGGGCAGCTGATGGCGCGAAGCCATGCAGATCACGCCTGCTACGCCTGCCTCTATCCGCTGGATACCAAGCTCGTCCAGAGCTGCGAGACCAGCGGCGTCACCGGCCCGCTGGTCGGGGTGATGGGCACCCTGCAGGCGCTGGAGGCACTGAAACTGCTGCTCGGGATGCCGAGCCCGGTCGCCGGCACCTTGCGCCGCTTCGATGCGCTGGCCCATCAGTGGCAGACCCTCACGCTGGCTCCCGACCCCGATTGTCCGGTTTGCGGGCCGCACAAGGAAATCACCCCATGACCTTGACCATTCGACTCAACGATAAAGCCCAGCCGCTGGCGGCAGGGCAGAGCGTGGCCGACCTGCTGGCCGCCCAAGACGTCCATCCCCAGGGGGTGGCGGTGGCCCTTAACGGCGCCGTGCTGCCACGTGGCCGCTGGGCCGAGACCCGTCTCAATGACGGGGACGAACTCCACCTCTTCACCGCCATTGCGGGAGGCTGACATGCTCAAGATTGCCGATCACACCTTCTCCTCGCGCCTCTTTACCGGCACCGGCAAGTTTGCCCGCCCGGATCTGATGGCCGCCGCTATCGAGGCAAGTGGCTCCCAGCTGGTGACCATGGCCATCAAGCGGCTCGAACCGGGCAAGGCTCACGACGATATCCTGAGCCCCTTGCTGCAACTCGGGGTCAAGCTGTTGCCCAACACCTCCGGCGCCAAGACCGCCGCCGAGGCGGTGTTTGCCGCCCACCTGGCCCGCGAGGCGCTGGGGACGCACTGGCTGAAGCTCGAGATCCACCCCGACCCGCGCTATCTCTTGCCCGATCCCATCGAGACGCTGAAAGCCGCCGAGCAGCTGGTGAAAGAGGGTTTTGTGGTGCTGCCCTACTGCGGGGCGGATCCCGTGCTGTGCAAACGGCTCGAAGAGGTAGGTTGCGCCGCCGTGATGCCGCTTGGCGCGCCCATCGGCTCGAACCAGGGGCTGGTGACCCGGGAGTTTCTCTCCATCATCGTCGAGCAGGCCAATGTGCCAGTGGTGGTGGATGCGGGGATCGGTGCGCCAAGCCACGCGGCCGCCGCCTTTGAGCTGGGTGCCGACGCCGTGCTGGTCAACACCGCCATCGCGGTGAGCGGCGACCCGGTCGCCATGGGCCGCGCCTTTGCGCTGGCCTGTGAGGCAGGCCGTAGCGCCTATAAGGCGGGCCTGGGCGCGCGCGGCGTGCAGGCCCAGGCCTCCAGCCCGCTCACCGATTTTCTGGGGGCGCTATGAGTCAGCAAGCCAATGATTCCACCCCGACTCTCCCTTTGTCAGGGGAAGCTATTTTCTCCCCTCTCCCTTTGGGAGAGGGGCTGGGGGTGAGGGCTCAGGGGACAATGGAGTCAGAGACCGCCCCCTCCTTTCTCGACCGCTGGCAGGAGCTTGAGTGGGACGATATCGGCATGCAGATCCGCGCCAAAACTGCCGCCGATGTGGCGCGGGCGCTGGGTTCACCCCGCCGCACCCTGAGCGATTTTATGGCGCTAATCTCCCCGGCCGCCGAGGTCTATCTGCCCCGGATGGCGGCCGAGGCCGAGCGCCTCACCCGCCAGCGTTTCGGCAACACCATCGGCTTCTATGTGCCCCTCTATCTGTCGAATCTGTGCGCCAACGACTGCACCTACTGCGGCTTCTCCATGAGCAACCGCCTCAAGCGCAAGACCCTGAATAGCGAGGAGATAGAGCGCGAGTGTCTGGCCATCAAGGCGCGCGGTTTCGACAGCGTGCTGCTGGTGACCGGCGAGCATGAGCACAAGGTGGGGCTCGCCTATTTTCGGCAGGTGATGCCCATCATCCGCCGCCACTTCAGCACGGTGGCGATGGAGGTGCAGCCCCTCTCCCAAGACGAATACGCCGAGCTCAAGACCCTCGGCCTCGATTCGGTCATGGTCTATCAGGAGACCTACCACGCCCCCACCTACGCCCGCCACCATCTGCGCGGCAACAAGCGGGACATCGCATGGCGCCTCGCCACGCCGGATCGGCTTGGCCGCGCCGGGATCGACAAGATAGGGCTGGGGGCGCTGATCGGTCTCTCCTCGGACTGGCGTGCCGACAGCTACTTCGTGGCCGAGCATCTCGCCTGGCTCAAGCGCCACCACTGGCAGAGCCGTTATTCGCTTTCGTTCCCGCGCCTGCGCCCCTGTACCGGGGGGCTGGAGCCGGAGGTTGTGATGTCGGATCGCCAGCTGGCTCAGCTTATCTGCGCCTGGCGTCTCTTCTCGCCGACGCTGGATTTGTCGCTCTCCACCCGCGAGTCCGCCACCTTCCGCAACGGCGCGGTGCGCCTTGGCATCACCCAGATGTCGGCCGAGTCGCGCACCCAGCCGGGAGGCTATGCCGAAGGGGATGCGGAGGAGCTGGAGCAGTTTGCCATCCACGACGACAGGCCGGTGGGGGAGGTGGCCGCCGCCGTGCGGCAGGCGGGGTTGCAGCCGGTGTTCAAGGATTGGGAACCCTTCCTGGGCCGATAGGGGCGGCCACGCCCTCCTTTGCCGGTGGCATCCTGGCGTCCAGCCAGACTTCGTGCCTGTGGCAAGCAGGCACGGTTGCACCGTGCAATCGTAGGGTCGATTAGCCGTCAGGTGTAATCGTCCGGGGGGATAGTCGATGGCACGGCTTTGCCGTGCAGGACGCGAGGCCTCTGGCCTCGAAGGGGTTTCGCCCGCCCTTCGGGCCGGGGCGAGTGACTTTGGAAAGACCCAAAGTCACCAAAGGTCTTCTCCCCCGCTTATTCGCCCGACTTACGTCGGGTTCCTTCGGCTCACCCGCTTGTCCGACGGCGCGCGCCGACGGGCCTTTGGCCTTCGCCATCCATGGCTTCGGCCAAAGTCCGCTTCGAACATCTCTGTTCTCGCGCCAAATCGGGTCGAGCTGCGCTCGCCCTTTCCCGATTTGGCCCATGGCCCGGCGCCGCTCTGTCTCGCGGTCTAGACAAGTGGGTGAGCCTCAACGAATAAGAGGGGTTTAGATGAGTTACATCTTGGTTTCCGGGAAAAACCCTTTCCATAACTGAGATCTTTACCTGACATCTAAGTTATTGCAGTTCTGATGAGGAGATAAGTAGATATTTTCTATGAAATGTGAGGCATCGTATGGAGCTATGCTCTTGGTTGTAATAATATCTCACACTATAAGTTACATTAGAGAATACTTAAATGACAGTCGTTATCAACAAAATTCCAGAGAGTAGACAGTATTGGATTGTTCGAGCCGGTGAAAACGCATCGTTTTTTAACCATTTTCGAACTAATGGTGTGATCGCTCTTGGTCACGCAGATATTTCACTAGATGTCAGCGCTATCATTCATAACCCTCAGGAATTAGTGGCATCAGGTGAGTTGAGGCGAAGTGTAATTGATCAAAGCTTCTTGTTTGATAATTTCCCTGTTAACTCTAACACTATAAAAGATGAAATCATTAATATGCATCGCGCAGCATTAAGTATTAATGGTGATGCAGCTCATAAAATTGGTAATATAAATGCGCAAGTAAAAGATTATGTAAGGCTTATATCACCTAACGATATTGTTATCACAGTTAATAAAAATAGCGTTATGGCTGGGCGGGTTATATCTGACCTTTATATATCTGACAACCCCATTGTATATCGAAGTGGTGATATTGAAACTGCATGCGAGTACAAGTTAAGGTATAATGTTATATGGAGTAGAGCATATTCTAGAAGAAGAATTCCTTACGTTTTAGAAAGAGCATTAAAAAATACTCGGGCTGTTTCTAAGTTGAATGATGAAGATACTATAAAAATATTAAATCATTGGCTATCCCCAATACATGAGATGGGTGATAAAGTTTGCTTTTCTGTTGAGATCGGTAGTACCAACAATATATCTAACTCTCATTTATCCTCTGTTTCCAGATCGCTGGATGTATTAGAAGCGCTTTCAATATATATAGACTCAAGAAGAATAGATGAAAGCCAAAGCATTAATGTTGAAGACTTTTACACTTTTCTTCAACAGCGGCAATATAATTCTTGGGGGGCTTTATCTTTAACATCCCAACATGCCTTTATGTCTCCAGGATTTCAATTTTTCCAGCTAGATGGGAGTGAAACGAAGAAAGCTTTATACGCGTTAATATTTTCAGCTAGCTTTGGTGCTAATGTTTCATATGCTGATGATCGAACTCCAATAGCTCTCTCAGATGCAGAGCAAGCTTTAGTTAATCAAGTAATGGAAAGAAATGACATTGAGTTAGGTTTTTTAGAGGCAAAAGAGAGTCTTGTTATGTCATTAACAAGATCGAATGACTCAATTGTGGTAGATTCTGACGTAGTAGAAACGGATTCACCGCGTAGCAATAGAACGTCTAATGGTGGTGATGGTGGTGATGATGGTTTTGGGCGTACAATCATAGATGATGAAACCATGTTATAGGTAAAAATATGCTTGCTCGCTTGAACGCTTATTTAAGGTTGTTGCTACGGCGCTTAACTAGTGGTTTTATGAAGCCGTTTGAAAATAACTGGGCAGAAACACTGCAATATATTGCTATAGTCTGTTCTATTGTAGCTACAGGCTTATGGACATATTCGACTTTTGGTGTTCTTCAGCAGAGGGAAAAGGCAGAGGTAGATCTTAAAAAAACTATTGAAGAAAAAAAGAAAGTTGAAGTGGAATTACAAGAGTTAAGGGAGAGAATAGAAGGGACTGATTCAAGTAATATTGTTATTTCTGAAAGGCAAGTGACATTATCGAATGGAAATGTTGGTTTGTTTATTACGGTTTCGGTAAAGAATACAGGCACAAATGATATTCATATGTCTTGGGGGGACACACCTTTAACTATCTACAAAACTCATTATGATGGGGACAAAGTAAAAGGTCTTTTTGCATTGCGTCCTCAGCTGTATAAATCTATTTTGGGAGAGCAAGGAGAGAATGAGCAAAGGATATTTGATGACCTTTATCTATTTGTTGGCTCACAAAAGGATTTGAGCTTTTTTGTGGAAATTAAAACCCCAGGAGTATATTTGATTACATTCAAAGCCAAGGTAAGTAAAGAAACTAGAGTTAAATTAGAGCATGAAGATATTAATGGTGTATGGTTTTCATCTCAATTTATAAATGTGGAAAATAAAGCAATGAGCAGTGTTAAAATTAAAAAATAAGTTATGGAGTGAAGAAGTATATACTATGTTTTTGAGGGGTTGACAGAAGCTACCAGTAGATTATTTTTTTACTATTGCTTTGTTTATCAATCCATCAGCATCAATGAGACTATTTTTTTTGTATGCATTTATATTTCCGAGCATGGAAGCGTAGTACAATGGAGTAATCTGTTTTTTACTACAAACTCCAGTTTTCGGAACTGTGTTGGACAACATAATCCATCGTCAGGACTATGCATCATAAGTTCAATCGTGACTTTCCCTTCATATATAGAGATACTTCGGAAGTTCAACCGATCCCCTAAGATGTATGAATCACCATATTGTTTTGCGGTCCCCATATCATTGAATATAGTAGCTAGATAATAGTAAATACCACTACCCCCATCGCTAGATTGGATCACAGCAATAGCATCATTACTACCGTCGCTATCAAGATCGCCAAATGCATGGTCGGTTAGAAAAACCGCAATAGTTTTTTCGTGCATTCCCTGCTCATTGTCTGGAATAAACTCTCGCCCCCCATCTTGCAGGGTGATTGAATCATCTCCCATTCGGTATGTGAGATTTTTAAGAGTCTCCATTGAAATGGGTGGGTATGCAGCTATAGCTGTAGTGTTACTTGAACTTTGAAAAGTGACATATACCCAAGCTGCTATTCCTGCAAGTGCTACTGTCCATGCTGAGAACACTACAAATATGATGATGTGAAAGGCATTCTGCTTCGTAAGATTAGGAAAAATATTCTTTGCAACAACATCACGAGCGATATAAAAGTATGCACCAATAGCAATACCAGCTGGTGCGGCGATTTGAGCGAAAGACTTCATTAGATCTAGGTTCATGTTCGGGACCAGCCTCAGAGGAATAAACGGTGCTTGGGGTTGGCAAGGCCCCCATCGCACCTAGTGGGTCAGTGTATCGCTGACCGAACTTTATATGAAGCCTTTAGCACTGTTGCGGCGTCTTCATATTCGGTTCAGTTGGCAGATATATTTTTTAATCACAATTGCACGTTGCTATGGTGAGCTGTTTAGCTTCTCCTTGATTGATCACCATCACCCTATTTTTTCCAACTCCGCTATCTCCCCGCCGCCAATCAGCTTTAAGTTCCGGCTGATCTGCTCCACCGGCCAGTCCCACCAGGCGATGGCATTGAGACGGGCGATGGTGTCGTCGTCGAAGCGGTAGCGTATCACCTTGGCGGGGTTGCCGCCGACCACGGCGTAGGCGGGCACGTCACCGGTGACCACGGCGCGGGCGGCGATGATGGCGCCGTTACCGACCTTCACTCCCGGCATGATCAGGGCCTCGAAGCCGATCCAGACATCGTTGCCGATGACGGTATCCCCCTTGTAGGGGAGGCTGCCCGGGGCGGGTGCGGCATGCTCCCAGCCGTTGCCGAAGATAAAGAAGGGGTAGGTGGAGAAGCCGGAGGTCTGGTGGTTGGCGCCGTTCATGATGAACTTGACCCCGCGGGCGATGGCGCAGAACTTGCCGATGATCAGCTTGTCGCCGACGAAGGGGAAGTGGTAGAGGACGTTGCGCTCGAAGCCCGCCGAATCCTCCGGATCGTCGTAATAGGTGTAATCACCCACCTCGATATTGGGCCCCTTGATGGTGTTCTTGATAAAGCACACCTGGGGGAAGCCCGCCATGGGGTGCGGGTTGGCGGGGTCGGGTCCGTGCATGGGGTGCTCCTCTGGCGTTTGGGCTCAGGCTACCCTAACGGAATCGGGTGGAGCCTTGCCACCCTTTTGTGCCCTCCGCTTCGCCAGTCTCTGTCGCCCTGTGGTGGTGGGCACATCGACCCCGCCGGGGTTTGTCTCTAGCATAAGGAAGATGCGGGGCAGGGGCTCCGCCATGCGGGCGGTGGTTGATGCCCGTTTACGGACTTCTGGCGGAGATAAAAGATGAAGCTGCGTTCCTTGTTGATGGTGGGGGCCCTGCTGCTGGGCGGTTGTGCGGTCAATCCCTACGGCGGCACTCAGGCCCCGGTGAGCGAGCCGGATGCCCCCGTGGTGCAGCCGGACAAGCCGGTGACCAAGCCGGATGCCGGAGCGCCGCTGCCCAAACCGGTGGCACCGACCGGGCTGGCGCTGGCCATGGCCGATGCGTTTGTGCAGGCCCCCGAGGTGCGCGAGCTGGCGCAAACCGGTCAGCCGGTGCTGCTGCTCACTCCGCCCCAGAACGGCACCGGCGAGCCGGTGGATACCCGCGCCATGGCGGCAGCAATGAGCAAGCGCATTCAGAGCAAGAGCGGTTTTCGCTTTGTCGACCCGGGTCAGGTGGCCGCCATCACTGGCCAGCTTGAGTATCAGCAGGGCAGGATGAACCCTGCCTCCCTGGTACGGCTCGGTCGCCAGACCGGCGCCGGTTACATGCTCTACGGGGATCTGGTGGCCGAGGGCAGCCGCTATCGGCTGTCGATGACCCTGATGGAGCTGCGCAGCGGCGAGCTGCTCTGGAGCGGCAGTCGCTCCGCCAGCCACTGAGGATGCCGAAGGGCTGACAAGTTTGTCAGCCCTTCACGCTTTGGACGGTGCCAGCAGGTTGAGGTAATCGAGCAGTGAGAAAGGGTGCGCAAAGCCCGTCAGCTTGGCCAGCCTGTCCAGCTCTGTCTGTCCAACTTGCTGTAACTGTGCCTGCTGAGCCGGCGTGAGTGTCGTGGATCTTGCCTTGATCAGGGCATCGAGCAAGGCGCGGTCTCCGGCGACTGCCTGATGGAACGCCTTGATCGTCAGTGCCTCTACCTCTGCTGCTGTGCAGCGTTCCATGCTCTTCTCATGCAGGTAGACAAGCACCGTCACCTGCTGCTCTCTTTCCAGCAACCAGAAGCGGTCCTCTTTGGGAGGCAACGCGGGTTTGTGGCGGGCCTTGCTTGCCTCACAACGCGCAAACGCCGGATCCAGATCGTGCAACGACAGGGCCATGGCACTCTGGCTTGTGGTCAGCAACAGACATAGTGCACCCAAGGCCGGGCTGAGAAGCTTGGGTTTGGCCTTGCCCTTGGTGGTGAGTGGCGACAGCGGCCTCATACCTGCTTTTTCAGAAAATAGGTGATGTGCCCAGGCGGCATGTCCGGCAGCTCGCCAAAGACCTGGTAACCCTGCTTCTGGTAGAAGGGCAGCGCCTGGAAGCTGGTGGTTTCCAGATGAAAGTTGCTGATGCCCTTGCTGCGGGCGTACTGCTCCATGGTGGCGAGCAGGCGGCCGCCCCAGCCATCCTGGCGGATGCGCTCGTCAATCCAGAGCCAGTCCACGTGCAGCCAACCCCACTTGAGGTCGGCGGTGATGCCGCCGTGCACCTTGCCCGCTTCATCCTTGATAAAACTGGCGATGTGCTCGCGCAGGTGGGTGCCAGCCTGGCTGATGTTGTAGCCAGACAGGCCGATGCGCAGCGCGTCGACATCCTGCTCGGCAGGGGGTTGGGGTTGGGTCAGGTGCATGGTCTCTCCAGAGCCGGGTAAAGGGCCTCTATCAATAACCGTTCAGACTCAATCTGGTCAAGCTATTGCCCCTTCCCGGTGTCACAGCTGCGGGAAGTAGCAGGCGGCCATGTCGACCGGGTGATCGGGGCTGCCGGGCAGGTAGAAGTGCCAGCCCGCATCGGTGAAGGCGCGCAGCTCGCTCTCCACGAACTTGAGGGCGAGGCTGAGGGCCTGCAGGGCATCGACGCCATAGATGAAGGTCTTGTTGCCAAGGCCGTCCAGCTTCACCTTGCAGCGCCAGTCACCGCCGGCGGACTTGGGATCCGGCTCGGGGGCTCCGATGGCAATCTTCACGGTCAGCTGTTCTCCCTCGATGCTGATGGCATCGAAGCGCGCTTTCACTATGGCTCTCTTCATCTGGACGATCCTTTTCCGGGGGCCGGCGTCTGCCTGGCCGGGCTGATGGGGGGTGAGTCGGCCGGGAGGGCAGACTCAGGAAGGTCAGCCTAATGGATGCGGGCGCCACAGACAACGGGCGCAGCGGCGCCTTGTGAGGTGGCTTGAAGATCCATGATTGCTGCTCTTTTGATCAACGGGCGGCGGGGCAAGCGCTATTTTCCCGCATTGCTTGATGCGCATCCATGAATGGCCGGATTCGCTGCTGGTTCGGCGCCGCACCCGGCACGATAATTGGGGCAGGCGGCCAGCCCGGCGTGCGCCTCTCGTTCCCCGGATCCAAGGAAACCGCATGGCACTTTCGGTCGAGCAATTATATGAAGTAATGGCCCAGCTGCCCGATCCCGTCTTCATCCTGAGCGAAGATGGCTACTACATCGAATACATCGGCGGGGTGGAGCAGCAATCCTATCAGGATGGCAACCCGCTGGCGGGCAAGCGACTGGCCGATGTGCTGCCCGCCGACATGACCCGCTGGGTGATGGAGCAGGTGACCCTGGCGCTGGATTCGGGCCAGGTGCAGGTGGTGGAGTACGAGCTGGCTGCGGTGGAGGTGGAGGGGATCGACGCCTCGGTCGGACCGCAGGGGATGCAGCGCTTCGAGGGCAAGATTGCGCCGCTGCCCTCTCGCTACGACGGCAAGCGGGCGGTGGCCTGGGTGACCCGCAACATTACCGGCCAGCACGAGCTGCAGCAGCGGCTCAAGCTGCAGAGCGAAACCGACCAGCTGACCGGCCTCTACAACCGCCGCTATTTCTTCGAGCACTGCCGGCAGCGGCGCGAGAGAGAGGCCCCCTGCAGCCTGGTGATGCTTGATATCGACCACTTCAAGCAGATCAACGATCGCTTCGGCCATCAGCAGGGCGACCGGGCGCTGCAGCGCTTCTGCGACTGCGTGGCCGCCCAGCTGCGGGCGGACGATCTGTTCGTGCGCAGCGGCGGCGAGGAGTTTCTGATCCTGCTGCCCGGCATGAGTGAAACGGATCTGCAGGCGCTGGCGGAGCGGATCCGGGCCGCCGTGGCGGCGCTGCCGGCGGATCCGGTGGCCTTTACCGTCAGTCTGGGCACCACCCTGGTGCAGCCAGGGGAGGAGATCAACCAGGCGCTAGCCCGCGCCGACGAGTGGCTCTATCGGGCCAAGCGGGCGGGTCGCAACCGGGTCGCTCACTGCCCTGCGGGTGGCCAGCGCAAGGGGGAAAAACAGGGGAAGCCAACCCCCTGATATATGGCGGCAGGACCGGCACCAATATATCGGCGGCGGTCGGGGCCATTCATTGCATAATTAGCTGATATTGCCGGGCTGATGCTGTTAATATTAACGGGCCACTCTCTGGCCTTATTCAAGTTGTTGAGCAACGCATCGAGGTTTTGTCGTTATGTTATCAGACGGAGCTGAATTGATTATCTTGAGGCCAAAATGACACATCTTATTTCCTTTTGAAACAAGCTGATTCAAACAGTCATGAATTATTAACCTTGACCTTTATGGCGATTTCAACGATGGTAGCGTGGCATCCCCGTTTTCTCTTGGTGATCATGTTGATCGCAGGCGGGCTTGTTTTTTCTACGATCCGGTCGATATGCCGCGGCATGTCGCCACGCCTAATTACACGGGCCAATAAAATATAAGATGACAGATTAATAAGGTGTATATCGCAATGAGTGTTGCTATTGCTGAGAAGAGTAATTCCGCATCAAAGTTGAAATGGGAGAAAAGTGATTCGGTATGGACCATGGGCTTATATGCCACTGCAGTCGGTGCCGGTACACTGTTTCTCCCAATTACCGTTGGCAGTAATTCGCCGGTTATTTTGCTGTTTATATTATTGATGGCATTTCCGCTTTCTTATTATTCCCATCGGGCATTGAGCCGCTTCGTATTATCCAGCTCCCACCGGGAAGGGGATATTACCCACGTGGTAGAAGAGCACTTCGGTGCGCGGGCAGGCAAGCTGCTGATGCTGGTCTATCTGATGGCCTTCTACCCCATCATTCTGGTCTACAGCATCTCCATCACCAACGCGATCCAGAGCTTTGTGGTGCACCAGCTGGGCAATGCCGAGATCCCGCGCGGCCTGCTGGTGCTGGGGGTGATGCTGGGGCTGCACCTGGTGCTGCTGGCGGGCAAGCAGATCGTGGTGTCAGCCATCAGCGTGCTGGCCCTGCCCATGGTTGCCTTCCTCATCGGCCTCTCCATCTATCTGCTGCCCCAGTGGAGCCTCTCCTACTTCAGCGAGAGTCAGGGGGTGGACTGGCGCGACCCGGCGTTCTGGAAATCCCTCTGGCTGATCGTGCCGGTGATGGTGTTCTCCTTCAGCCACGCCCCCATCATCTCCTCCTTCAGCGCGACGCAGAAGAAGCGCTGTCAGGCGAGCGCCGACCAGCGCGCCAAGCGGATCATCAAGTGCAGCAGCCTGCTGATTTGCGGCAGCGTGCTGTTCTTCGTGGTGAGCTGCGTGATGAGCCTGAGTCAGGCCGAGATGGCGCAGGCCCGCATCGACAATATTTCGGTGCTGTCGGCGCTGGCGAACAAGTTCTCCAATCCGCTGATCGCCTACGTGGGGCCGCTCATCGCCATTCTGGCCATGTCCAAATCCTTCCTCGGCACCTCCATGGGGGTGAGCGAGGGGACGGTGAGCATGGTGAACGGTGCCTGTCAGGGGCTGGGGCTGTCGCTGCGTGAAGCGACCATAGCGCGGGTCTCGTCGGTCATTCTGTTCGTGGTGACCGGGGTCATCACCTACTTGAACCCGAACGTGCTGGAGATCATCGAGAAGGTGAGCGGGCCGCTCATCGCGGTGATCCTGTTCCTGCTGCCGGCCTGCTCCATCTATCGTCTGCCTGCCCTCCAGCGTTATCGCGGGGCGAGCACCCTCTTCGTGCTGGTGATCGGGCTGCTGGCCATCTCGGCCCTTATCTACGATCTGCTGTAACGGCGGATCCCGCACAAGTCAAAAAGGGCGACCCAAGGGTCGCCCTTTTTCTTGGTGTTGCCGTTAGCCAAGCAGGGTGGAGACGCTCTGGCCGGCCATCAGCAGGCCGATGGCCAGGGCGCTGAACCAGACCAGGGTGGCGCTCACCAGCAGGTAGCCGCTGGCGACGAACAGGCCGTCGCGCTGCAGCATGCCGATGGCAAGCAGCAGGATGGCCCAGGCCGGCATGGCGTTGGTGAAGGGGATGGCCCCGAGCGGCAGCATCAGCAGCAGGGCCGCCAGCATGATCAGCAGGCCGTTGCAGCGGTTGATGGTGCTGCTGCCGGTCAGCAACAGCAGGCGCGGGCGGATGAAGCGATCGATGCGGGCCAGCAGATCCGCCCCCTTGTGCAGGGTCGGTTTGAGCTGCTCGGCGGCGAAGCGGCGCTCCATCAGGATGGCGGGCAGCCAGGGCACCCGGTTGAGGGTGATGCCGATGCCGATAAACAGGATCAACAAGCCAAACGGAGTGCTGACGCCGGGGATGGAGACCGGCAGCAGGAAGGGGACGGTGAGCAGCACGCAAAACAGCAGCATGCCCTGTTCGCCGACCAGGGCCAGCATCTGGCGCAGGCTGATATGGCTATCCTCGATGGCGTGGGCGGTGGCCCGCAGGGTGTCGGAGAGCTTGTTCTGGGGGTCGTTGAGTTGCGCGGCAACCATTCCCTGTGTCCTTCTGGTGAGTGGCACCGGCCCACCATGAGCCGGTTGCCGGCCAGCATACGGGGCAGAGGTTAATCGGGGATGAATAACGGGCGGGACGGCCGAGTGTGATCCTTGCGGCGAAAACGGCGCGATACAGGCTGGGTTTAGGATAGGGGCCAGGGGGCTCTGATATGCTTGACGGGCACTGGTGCAGCGCACGGAGGAGCCGTGATGAAACGAGCAGGGATCATGATGATGGGGCTATTGTTGCCGCTGGGGCAGGCCTGGAGCGCAGAGGGGGAGGCCGCCCCCGGCTGGCAGGTGACGCCGTTCTTCGGCTACAGCTCGGCCATCGACTTCGAGGCCAATGACGACCCCCAACCGACGCCCGTCGCCACCCGGCTGGAGTCCTTGCAGGGGGAGCGCTCCGGCAGCTGGGGCCTGTTCATCAGCAGGGAGGTGGACGACCCCGGCATGATAGAGCTGCTCTACAGCCACCAGTCCACCCGCCTCTCCCCCGATCAGCCGGAGCGGTTGACGGTGGATACTCTCCACTTCGCCGGGGCGCTCACCCTGTCGGACAACCTGATGGCCCCCTATATCGGCGCCGGGATCGGGGCGACCCGCTTCGCCGCCTACGACAGCGACGTCGCCCCCTCCATGTCGCTGGCGCTCGGGGTGCAGCCGCGCCTGACCGAGCATCTGGCGCTGCGGGCCGAGGTGCGCGGTTATGGCGCCCTGGTCAACGACAACAGCCAGTTTCTCTGCAACCCGGACCAGTGCGTGTTCAAGGTGCGCGGCGAGCTGGTTACCCAGTGGCAGGCCAATATCGGCCTGACTCTGCGCTTTTGAGCCCCTTGCACCGCGGCACCTTGCCACCCCTGCCTCATGCACTGCCCTCGCTGTCGACCCCGCGGCTGCTGCTGCGGGCATTCGATGCCGGGGACAGTGCCGATCTGTTCGCCATCTACGGGGACTCCGAGGTCATGCGTTTCGTCGGCGAGCCGCCGTTTCCGACCCTCGCCACCGTGGCGCAGATGCTGGCGAGCGTGGAGCGGTTGCTGGCCGCCGGCGAGTCGCTGGAGTGGGGGCTGGTGGCGCGCGACAGCGATCGCCTGATCGGCACCTGCGGCCTGCACAGCTTTGCGGGGAATGCCGGTCTGCGCCAGGCGGAGGTGGGCTGCATGCTGGATCGCCGGCATTGGGGAGAGGGGTGGATGGCAGAGGCGCTGACCGCCCTGATCGCCTATGCCCGCCAGCTCGGCCTTGCCACGCTGGTGGCGGATATCGAGCCGGGCAATCTGCCCAGCCAGCGGCTGTTTGAGCGGCTGGGCTTTGTCTGGCAGCAGGATGGCTGCTACCGCCTGGCGCTGGGCGAGGGGATCACACCAGACCGCGGGTGAGACGGCTGAGGGGCTCGTTGACGTCGAACAGCTTGAACTGCACCGCGCTGGCGCCCATGGCGAGCACCCGTTGCTCGTGCATGGTGGCGTAGGCGAGGGCGCTCGCCTCATCCTCGAACAGATAGATGCCGCCCGCCTCGCCGGTGCGCGGGTTTTCGGTCCAGATCTTGGAGATGAAGCCCGGCTCCCTGGTGATGGACTCGGCCAGCGGCATGGCCGCGCTCGTGAGGGCCGGCCCCATCAGCTCGGCGGGGAAGTTGAAATGGATCTGCAGCAGGCTGGGCATGGTGCACCTCTGTTGGGCGTTGATTGACGGAGTCCGCATCATAGGAAGCCGGCAACTTGGCTGCAAGAAGGCACATTTTCGTGGCATAGTTACCGCAAAGTAACCACTCGCGAGCCATCCCTTGTCCTCACTGCCCTGTCCCGCCTACCGGGTGCTGCGCCTGCTGGCCGGCAAATGGAAGCCGGCCATCCTGTTTCATCTGCGCGAGCAGACCCTGCGCTTTGGCGACCTGCGCCGCAGCATGCCCGAGGTGAGCCAGAAGGTGCTCACCGCCCAGCTCAAGGAGCTGGAGAGCGACGGCGTCATCATCCGCACCCTCTACCCGGACGTGCCGCCCCGGGTGGAGTACAGCCTGAGCCCGCTCGGGGTCGCCCTGATCCCCCTGCTCCAGCAGATGCACGACTTCGCGCTGAGCCACGGCGATCTGCTGGCGCTGAGTGAAGCGGAGGCGGCCCGCGAGGAGCCCTATCTCGGCGAGCCCAGTTAATCCTGCGCCGGCCAGACCATTACCCACTCGGCGCAGCCGGTGTGGGGATCCACGCCCTCGGCCGCCACCTGAAATCCTTGCGAGCGATAGAAGTCGCACGCGGTCCGGTTCTGCTGATAGACCTGCAGCCGCAGGGCCGGCAACTGCCCCTTGGCGTGCTCGAGCAGGGCCTTGCCCAGCCCTTGCCCCTGCCGCGCGGGGGCCACGAAGAGGGCGGCCAGGGCGCCCTCGTGCAGGGAGTAAAAACCAAGCAGCTGGTCACCCAGGCAGAGCACCTGGCTGTCGGCGGCGGGCAGGTAGATCTCCCGCATCGGCGCCAGGTTGGCGTGCCAGTAAGCGGGCTCGATGAAGTGGTGGGCCTGCAGGGAGGCTTCCAGCCAGATGGCGAGGACGGCCTCGGTGTCGGCCGGGGTGAAGGGGCGTATCTGCATGAGTGTCTCGTCTGGATTCGTCAAAAGAGGGGCATGGTAGCAGCACTGGCTCTGCCGTCACCCGCCAGCGGGCAAAAGTGGAGCCCCCGTAACAAAAAAGGCGACCCGCAGGTCGCCTGTTGCCGTTAGCCGGCGTAGGGGAGGGAGGAGTGGTGCAGCACGATGCGCACCTTGCCGTCGTCCCCCTTCTTGAAGCCCCAGGTCTTGTCGACCGTGGTCTGCTTGTTGTCCCGGTCGGTCAGGTGCACCTTGCCCATGGTGAGGGCCATGTCGCCGTTGATGTAGACGGCGGCATTGCTGTAGTCGTAGCTCTGCCAGTTCTTGAGGGCGAAGCCGCTGTCGGCGGGATAGGCCTTGTTGTTGCCGACGAAGTAGGCCAGCGCCCCCTCCCGGTTGATGCGAAAGGTCTGCTCGCCGCCGGCCAGGGTCGGCTTGAACAGTACCGGCCCCTGAGCGTAGCCGTAGGCGCTGTCGAGCACGGCGCCGGCGGTGGCCCTGGCCTTGTCGATGCCGCCGCTGCGGTAGTCGTCGCTGATCTGGATCAGGGCCTTGCCCCAGGCATCCTGGGCGGCCTTGATCTCGGCTTCGGTGATGTTGTTGTTGGCAATTTCGGCGGCGCTGAGGGAGCCGCTGGCGGCGAGCAGAACGAGGACAAGGCCGGCTTGCTTGGTAAACAGGGTCTTGGTGAACAACGTCATGGGATGATGACTCCTGGGTTCGCGTTTAAGGAGTCCCGGAGTTTATCTATCCGCGATGAATAAAAATTGAACCCATCATTCAGCCTCGAGTGGGGAGGGATCTGCCTCCCTCCCATCCTCATTCCCCTCAGCGGGCCCGCAGCAGCCAGCGACTGGTCGCCCCCAGCGCCAGCAACCGGTAGCCGAGCAGGGTGAGCGCCAGCAGCGCCGGCACCTTCAGCAGCTCCCACCACACCAGCTTGCCCTGCGGGCCGAAGATCATCAGCCACACCACCAGCATCATGTGCAGGCAGTAGAGGCCCAGCACCTTGGGGGCCTGGCGTTCGAGCCAGCTGCCCTTGCCCCAGCCCGGGTTGGCCAGCAGCAGGCCGAACAGCCCCAGCGCCCAGGGAAGCGAACCCAGCAGGAAGTCGTGGCGGTTGAGGGGGGCGGCGGCCAGGTGCAGCAGGCCCCAAGCCTCCAGGGCGTAGAGCCCCATCCCGGCCGCCATCAGCAGGGCGCAGCGCCTGGCATCCGGCTGCCAGGCGCGCAGGCGCAGCTCGGCGCCGAGGGCCACGAACAGCAGGGAGAAGAAGGGGCCGTTGCGGGTCAGCAGGGCCCACTCGCCCCCCAGCAGCGGCGGGCCATAGGAGCCGCCGAGCAGGGCCAGCCCGTAGAGCAGGACGCCCAGCAGCAGGGCCAGCCGGGGTAGGCGGGCCTGCTGGCAGAGCGCCAGGATCAGCACCGCCAGCATCAGGGCGGGCAGGAACCAGAGGTGGATCATGCCGCCCACCCACCAGGCGTTGAGCGGATCCCCCAGCTGCATCTGCCACTGGCCTGCCATGGCCGGCAGGTAGCCCTCGCTCACCGCCGCGAGCGGGTTGAAGGGGATCAGCAGATAGAGCAGGCTCCACGCCAGCCAGAGCCCCAGCAGGGGGCGGCAGTAGCGCAGCGCCACCGTCAGCGGGCGGCCTGCAGCGAGGGCGGGTTGCAGAAAGTAGCCGGCACAGAGGAAGAAGAGCGGTACCGCGAAGCGGCAGAGCTGGTTGATGATGGCCCCGAGCAGGGGGTAGGGCGTGCCGTCCCACAGGGTGGGATCGAAGGGGTTGCTGAAGGGGGAGAGGTGAATGGTCATCACCGCCAGGATGGCCACTACCCGTCCGCATTCGATGCTGGAGATGCGCATGCTGCCTCTTGCCGCTTGGGTTGAGGGCGCACCCTAGCAGCTGCGGGCGGCCCCCATCCAGCCGCCAGGCCGGCAACTGTGAACCCCATCGGCGGCCGGTTACCCTTTGTTACCCGAGGTGCGGGCAAGGTTACCGCCGCCGTGAGGCCGATCCCGTTTTGTCGTCGGTAAATGCGCTAGAGCATGGCCACCAGCACGGTGACCAGGGCGCCCAGCAGCAGCAGGGCGATGCCGCGAGCGGCCGGGCCGTGCAGCTTGTTCCACATCAGCAGGCTGGTGAGGGCCAGCAGCAGCATGGCCAGCGCCGCCAGATCCCCTACCAGCTGCCATGGCAGGCCGGTGCCCATGCCACGGTGCAGCCGGTTGAGGCTGGCGGCGAAGTTGGCCTGCTGCAGCTCGGTGTGCACCAGCAGGGTGCCTTCCACATAGCTGGCGGCCACGCTTTCGCTCAGGGTGACGCCGCGCATCTCCCAGCGGGCCGGAAGGGTGAGCGGGCCGTCGGGGGTGGGCAGGGTCTGGGGCGGGGTGAGCTGGACGCGCCCCTCCTCGAACCCTGCTGCATAGCGTTGTTGCAGCAGGCTTTTCAGCTCATCCGGGCTGGTCAGCGGCGCGCTCAGTACTATCTCTTCACTGGATTTATCGGTATGGGGGCCGGGCAGCGGCAGCACGGCCCTGTGTTGCAGCCAGAGGCCGGTGAGGCCGTAGAGCAGCATCAGGGTGAGGGTGGCAAAGCCGGCCCAGGCGTGGATGCGGCGCACCCACTTGTTGTTGTGCAGGGGGAGTTTTCTGCGTCTCATTGCTCGGTGCTTCATAAAAATCTGGCCAGCAGGAGCTGGCCAGAGGGATCGGGAAAAGGGAGGGATCAGAAGCGGTAGGCGGCGCTCAGATGCAGCTGACGGGGTGTGCCCGGCATGATCTGGGAGGCGCTGGTGGCGCTGACGAAGTAGTCGTGATCGGTCAGGTTCTCCACGCTCAGCTGGGCTTCCCACTGCTGCCAGCGGTAGCCGGCACGGGCGTCGAAGCGGGCGTAGCCGGGCAGGGTGGTGGTGTTGGCGTTGTCGGCGAAGCGATCGCCCACCGCGGTCACCCCGGTCTCGCCGAACCAGCCCTGCTTGCCGCTCTGATAGCCGGCGAACAGCTCGCCGTTCTGGCGGGAGACGTTCATCGGCCGCTTGCCTTGCAGATCGGCGTCCGCCTTGACCTGCTCGGCATCCTGGATGGCGATGCCGCCGCGCAGGTAGAGCTCGTCGGTCAGCTGGGCGCGGGCGCTCAGCTCGATCCCCTCGGTGCGCTGCAGACCGGTGAGGATCACCTTGGTGGGATCCAGCGGATCCTTGCTGCGCTTGTTGTACATCTCCAGCCGGTAGAGGGAGAGGGTGGTCGCCAGCCGACCATCCAGCCAGTCGCTCTTCACGCCGCCCTCGTACAGCCGGGTGTGCTGGGGATCCAGGTTGTTGTTCTTGTCGCCCGGGGTGATGCCAATAAGCTCGCCGCCCACCGGGGTGAAGGTCTTGCTGTAGGAGGCGTAGAAGGCGTGCTCCTCGATCGGGTTCCACACCAGGCCCAGGCGCGGGCTCAGGCTGGTGACCGAGACGGTCTCCTCCTTGTTGAGGTCGTTGCGGCGGCTGGTGACGGTGAAGTCGTCGCGGCGCAGACCCGCCAGCAGGTGCCAGTCGCCCAGACTGAGCTGATCCTGCACATAGAGGCCGTAGCCGCGCACCTTGTGATTGGCGTCGCTGGAGAGCTTCATGGCGCCGTCGTAGGTGGGCAGGGAGCCCGGATCATAGAGATTGCCGGCCGGGATCGCGGTGGCGTTCTGGTAGAGCTTGGGGGTGCGCTCCTGCCAGTTCTGCTCGAAGCCCACCAGCAGACGGTGCTCGACGGGGCCGGTCTGCAGCTGGCCTTCGACCTCGGTGTTGCTGATCAGGCTGTTGGCCTTGAGATCCTGTTGCCAGCGGGCGCGGGTCACCTTGTCACCCTTGACGCTGGTGACATAGGTGTTGTCGAACTGGCTGTCGAGGCTGGTGTAGCCCAGCTGCTGGCGCAGTTGCCACTGATCGTTGATGTCCCAGGTAAGGCGCGAGCGGGTGGACTGGGCCACATCGTCGATGAAGTCGCGGCGGGTGTCGCTGTAGACATACTCCTTCGGCACGTCGGCCGGGCGGCCGTTGACGCCGGGGATGCCGCGATCCGGGGTGCGGTCATGCTCGTTGCGCTCGTACTGCAGCAGCCAGTTCAGCTTGTCGTTGATCTCCCAGTTGACGGAGGGAGCCAGCAGGGTGCGTTTGCTGGTCACGCCGTTGCGAAAGCTGTCCTTGTCTTCCTGAGCCAGGTTGAGACGCACCTGCACCTGCTCACCCGCTTCACCGTTGAGGTCGGCAGCCAGCCGGCGGCTGTCGAAGCTGCCGACCTGGGCGCTGACGCTGGACTCCAGCCCCTTCTGTGGCTTCTTGCTGACCCGATTGACGATGCCGCCTGTGCTGCCACGGCCGTAGAGCACCGCCGCCGGTCCCTTGAGCACTTCGACCCGTTCTGTGTTGCCAAGGTCGCGGGTGTACTGCATGTCGTCGCGAAAACCGTCCAGATAGAAGTCGTTGCTGGCGCTGAAGCCGCGGATGTTGACCCCGTCGAAGCGGGTGTCACCGCTGGCGTTGACGCCGGGGATGCCGGTCAGGGCTTCGCTCAGGGTGGGCTGGCCGAAGGCGGTCAGCTCGCTCGCCTTGACGCTGTCGATGGCCTGCGGCACCAGCTTGGCCGGGGTGTTGGTACGGGTCGCAGTGGCGACCTCTTCATGTTGGCTGCGTTTGCCGACCACTGTCATGGTCTCGTCTTCGGCGTGTGCGCCGGCGCTCAGGGCCAGCAGGGCGACACTCAGCAGAGTGCGCGGGTGGTGAGGTGTGTGCATGTTGCGTGTTGACTCTTGAAGAAGCGACCTGATGGTCTGAACTTATTGATTTATTTGTAATTATTTTGTTCTCTCTCATTTGAGAGGATGCTAATGATATTGATTTTCATTAGCTGTGCAATAGAAACATGTTTTGACGATGGGGCTGGGTATCGGATGACTCGCCCTGCCGGCAGGGGGCCCTGTCGGCAAGGTAACGGGAGGAGAGAAGAAGGGGGATGAGGGGCTCAGTGGTCGGCGGCGGCGGGGGCGATCCCGGCCAGCTGCTTGCCCAGCACCAGCCGCGGCGCCGGGTCGGTCTGCAGCGGGATATCCTGCAGCGGGGTGCCCTGCAGGTTGCGGTGGATGATGTTGGCCGCCATCCGGCCGAGGGCCTGATAGCTGCTGATGGTGCCGATGGTGCAGCCGTGCTCCACATAGAGCTCGGCGCTGCAGATGGTGGGGATGCCCGCCTCGTTGAGGGCGGCCAGTAGCTCGGGGGCGATGGAGAGCAGGTAGCTGTCGGCGGCGAGAAACACGATGCTCTCTTTGGCGTCGCGCTGCAGCCGCTTGAGCTCGTTGGCCAGTCGCCGCTTGTCCGGTGCGATGCGCCAGGTGGTGAGTTCCCACTGGTAGCGACGGGCCTCGCGCAGCAGCATCTCGCCGGTCAGCAGGGTGTTCTGCTCGCGCGGGTTGAACGGCAGCAGCAGCCCCTTGCTGGCGGGCAGATAGCGGCGGGCGTTGGCGAGCTGCAGCGCCATCGGCACCATGTTGCTGGTGCCGGCCACCATCCGGTTTTCCGTCTTGTCGTCGGACAGGAAACCGGCCCCGACGGGGTCGGACACTATGCTGAAAATCAGCGGCTTGCGGTTGCCCACCAGGCTCTTGACCATGGCCGTGGCGGTGGTGCCGAAGCAGTAGATGTAGTCGTAGTCGGCGAGGGAGGGCAGCAGCTGCTGGCGCAGCAGGGTGGCCAGCGCGGTTCTGTCCTGATTGGCGTTGAAGGTGACGAAGGTGGGGTGATGACCGAGCCGGTTGAGCTCGTCGCGAAAGCCGCGCTCGGCGTCCGTTTCGCCGCGCCACAGCACCATGGCGATGGTCAGCGCCTGAACGGGCAGGGCGCAGAGCAGGCAGCAGCAGATGAGCAGGCGTAGCGGCATGATGATCTCCTCGTCTTGGCTCTGTTGAGCCTAGATCATGGAGGGCCGGGCGCGTCGGGGCGGACCAAAAAGAGCGCGCCGGCATCAGCCGGCGCGCGCAGAGCAGAGGGGCCCGACTTAGAAGTCGTAGCGGGCCGCCAGCTGGAAGTCATCCTTGACGTTGAGCTTGCCGCTCTCTTTGCTGTCGAGGTTGTTGATGCGGTACTCGCCGATGACGCGCAGGTTCTTGTTGAACTTGTACTGGGCGCCCAGGGTGTAGTAGTCGATGGAGTCGTAGTCGGCCTTGCCGGACTGCTCCACCTTCTGCTTGTTCCACAGCGCCATCAGGCCGAAGCCGTTCTCGAAGTTGTAGCCCAGCGCCCCTTCCCAGCCGGTGTGATCCTTGCCGGTGGCCAGGAAGTCACTGCCGTCCGCATAGCTCAGGGCGGCGTAGACGGCCTTGTTGTCGTACTTGGCGGAGAGCAGCCACAGCTTGGCATCCTCTTCCCCGTTCTTGTCGCGGATACCCACGTTGTAGGCGGTACCCAGTGCCAGATTGAACGGGAAGGTGTAGGCCACGGCGGCGCCGTAGGCGGCATCGCTGTCCTTGCTGGTGGTCTCTTCGGTGTCACCGCCGTCGAACTTGTAGCTGGTATCGATCTGGAAGCCGTTGAACAGACCAGAGTACTTCAGCACGGAACCGGCGCGGTTGGTGGCGAAGGTATCGGTCTTGGCGCCGAGGGCCTCGTTGCCGTAGCCGTCGGAGAGGGAAACGTCAGTCCAGTCGGCCAGGAAGCCAGGGGCCCCCTTCTGGCGACCGAAGGTGATGTTGCCCCAGTCGGCGCCGACACCGGCGAACGCCAGACGGGTGCGCAGGTTGTCGGAGTTCTCGCTGATGGTCTTCTCGCTGTCGTTGATGTACATCTGCACTTCGTACTGGGCCAGCGCCTTCAGTTGGCTGTTGATCTGGCTGTCGACCTTGGCGCCGAAGCGGACGAACTGGTTGGCGCCCTGCTTGTCGCTGTACTCCTGGGTTCCGTTCGGATGGGTGCTGTCGACCCCTTCCTTCTTGTCACCGAAGAACTGGCCGGCATAGATGCGGCCGTACAGATCCAGGGTGGTGGTGTCATTCTTGTAAACTTCAACGGCTTGAGCCTGGAAGGCCGCGGTGAGAGCCAGTGCCACTACAGTCAGCTTTTTCATCTTAATCCCTTGTGTTGCAAGCTTTGTTGTAAAAGACGGGGGCCATGCTAGGCAGGGGGGATGACAGCGGGGTGACACTCTCGTGAAGTGTCAGTGGCGGTTTGATGTCAAATTGGTGAAAGGGCCGTGTTTTGTGTGACGAACCGCCACTTTTGCGCGCAAAGGTTTGCCCTTGTGGTAGAATGCCGCCCGTTTTCGAGCTCCAAAGGTTGGATATGCGATGAGACGTGAACTGGCAATCGAGTTTTCCCGAGTGACGGAAGCGGCTGCACTGGCTGGCTACAAGTGGCTCGGACGTGGTGACAAGAATATCGCCGATGGGGCGGCCGTTGCGGCCATGCGCCATATCCTCAATCAGATCCAGATCGATGGTGAGATTGTGATCGGCGAGGGTGAAATTGACGAAGCTCCCATGCTCTACATCGGCGAGAAGGTGGGCACCGGCATGGGCGACGCGGTGGACATCGCGGTCGATCCCATCGAGGGTACCCGCATGACCGCCATGGGTCAGGCCAACGCCCTGGCCGTGCTGGCCGTCGGCGACAAGGGCTCCTTCCTCAAGGCCCCCGACATGTACATGGAGAAGCTGATCGTGGGTCCCAAGGCCAAGGGTGCCATCGACCTCGATCAGGCCCTCGAGCTGAACCTCAAGGCCGTGGCCAAGGCGCTCGGCAAGCCGCTCTCTCGCCTGACCGTGATCACCCTGGCCAAGCCGCGTCACGACAAGGCGATCAAGGAGATGCAGGGGCTGGGTGTGCGGGTGTTCGCCATTCCCGACGGCGACGTGGCCGCCTCCATCCTCACCTGCCTGCCGGACAGCGAAGTGGACATGCTGTACGGCATCGGTGGCGCACCGGAAGGGGTGATCTCGGCGGCGGTGATCCGTGCGCTGGACGGTGACATGCAGGCCCGCCTGGTGCCCCGTCATCAGGTCAAGGGCGACAGCCCGGAAGTGCGTGCGCTGGGCGAGCAGGAAATTGCCCGCTGCGAGGCGCTCGGCATCGACGTGAGCAAGGTGCTCAAGCTGGAAGACCTGGCCAAGAATGACAACGTCATCTTCTCGGCCACCGGCATCACCAAGGGTGATCTGCTGGATGGCATCACCAGCGACGGCGTCATGGCGACCACCGAGACTCTGCTGATCCGTGGCAAATCGCGGACCATCCGCCGCATCAAGTCGATTCACTTCCTGGATCGCAAAGACAGCGTGGTGCGCGACATCATCCTCTAATCAGGATGCGCGCGGGGCAACCTGCATGGTACCGGCAACAAAAAGCCCGACGCTGTCGGGCTTTTTGTTGTCTGTTGGCAAGGGCACTATTTCATGGCAGGGCCGGGATAACAGTGAGGAAAATCCCCGCCCTTTGCTACACTGGCGCACCCTGCCGAGGAAAGCATTACATGGAATGTCGTCAAGGTTGCGGTGCCTGCTGCATCGCCCCCAGTATCAGCAGTGCCATCCCCGGCATGCCCGACGGCAAACCGGCCGGCGTGCCCTGTGTGCAGCTCGATGCGCGGCTGGGCTGCAAGATCTTCGGCCAGCCCGAACGCCCGGCGGTGTGCAGCGGCTTTCGTCCCATGCAGGACGTGTGCGGCTACCACAGGGAAGAGGCCATCTGGCTTATCGGTGAGCTGGAACGAATGACGGCCTGAGGCTGACCCTCTCCCTCAGGGAGAGGGTAGGGTGAGGGTGGTAGCTGGTTCCCCCTCATCCCCGACCCTTCTCCCGCGAGGGGAGAAGGGAGGGCAGCCATCCGTAGCAATCCCAATAATCCCAATAATCCCAATAGAAAGAGGCCGCAACTGCGGCCTCTTTTTATTTTGCGACGAACGGACGTCAGACGTCGGCCAGCTGCAATGCCTGGCGGTAGTACTCGTTGGCCTTGTTGGTCAGCCGGCGCTTGTCCATTACCTGACCGAGGGCGTGGTAGACGGCGGCATTGGGCGCCTTCGCCACCTCCTGCTCCAGCAGACGCTGGGCCTCGTCCAGCTGACCGGCCAGCAGGTAGACCTGGGCCAGCGCCGCGTCGACGCCCGGCTGATCCTGGATCTTCTGCAGCAGGGTCAGCAGGGGCTGGTAGCTGTCGAGCCTGAGCTTGGGCAGGCGGGCCAGCAACTGGGGTGAGACCTGCTTGCGCAGCGCATCCAGCCACAGCTCGGCCGCTTCATTGTCGGCCCCCAGCTGGCGCAGGCGATCGCCATAGGCGGCCAACAGCTCGGGATCCTGGCGCAGCTTGCGCGGCAGCGCCTGCCACACCGGGCGCAGGGTATCGAGGGCGCCGCTGGCGGCGCTGAGGCGGCCGCGCCAGGCCTGTTGCAGCAGATCTTCTTCCTGTTTGGGGGTGAGCTTGCCCACCTTGTGCAGCGCCGGAATGAGGTCGATGAGGGCGGTCCAGTCCTCGCGGGCCAGGTGCACCTGGCGCAGCTGGTCCAGCACCATGGGATGGCGCGGGTTGAGGGAGTAGACGGATTCCAGCATGGCCAGCGCGGTGTCGTACTGGCCCTGCTCGATCTGCAGCTGGGTCTGGGTCAGGGTCAGCGCCAGCTCGGCCTTGGGGTTCTCCTCCTGCGCCTTTTGCAGGTATTGATCCCGGCGCACGTCATCGCCGCGGGCCTGGGCAGCCTTGGCGGCGCTCAGGTAGTTGAGCAGCGGGGTGTCGCTGTTGCTGGCGCCCTTGAGCATCAGCTTCTCGGCCTGGCTGTAGTGCCCCTCGGCCATGGCCAGGGTGGCGGCCACGGTCTGCTGGTTGGCCTTGCGACGCCGGCGCGAGCCATACCAGCCCAGCGTCTTGCGGCGCAGGCCGAATACCCGGCCCAGCACCCACTCGACAATGAGCAGGAGACCGTAGAACAGCACCGCCAGGATCACCGCGCTGGTGACCGAGGACTCCACCGTGTAGTTGCCCAGCGAGATCAGCACATAGCCCTTGTTGCCGGAGGCCTGCGGGCCGAAGATGAGGCCGGCCACCATCACGGCCACCAGTACAATCAGACGAATCATGGTGCCCTCCTCAGTTGCTGGCCAGAATGCGCTGCAGGCGCTCGGTCAGCACCTCTTCCAGCATGGCCTGGGTCTTGAAGCGATCCGGGTAGTTGAACTGGATCTGCTCCCCCTTGAGCTTGTCCAGCTCGGACTGCATGTAGTGGGTGGCGCTGTTGTCGGTGTCGAAATACTGGGTCAGCCAGCGCTGGGCCTTGTCCAGGCTGTCGTCATAGAGGGCCTGCTGCTCGCGGTAGACGGCGAGCTGGGCCTGCAGCAGCTTGGTCTTGAGGTTCTCGCGCAGGAAGATCTCCTGCTGCGGGGAGAGCAGGGCCTCCACCGCGCCGTCGCGACGGCGGATGGTGATGAAGTTTTCGGTGAACTTGACCCAGTTCTTCTTGAGGTTGCTCTCCCACTCGTCCGGGTTGGTGCTGACGGCCTGATCCGGTTCGGCCTTGGCTTCCGGCATGCTGACGGTAGAGAGCGGCAGCAGCTCGATCTGATCGGAGAGGGCGGCCAGCTTCAGGGTCAGCCCCTCGCGGTCGATGCGCGGCATCCCCTTGAGCTGGGCGATGTCTTCGGCCAATGCCTTGCGGATGGGCATCAGGCTGGGATCGTTGAGGGCCCTGATGCGCTCGTCGGCATTGCCGAGCAATGTGATGGCGGAGACGAGGTCGTGTTCCAGCCACAGCTTGCGACCGGCCATCCGCACCAGGTATTCGGATTCGGCCAGCATCCAGTCGTTGGGGCGCTTGTCGTTGAGATCCAGCACCCGGGTCTGCAGACCCTTGAGCTCGTCCTGCAGCAGTTGTTGCTGCTTGCCGAGGGCGGCCAGCTGTTCGCCATCCTTGCTGTTGCTCTGATCCAGTTTGGCCATGGCGTCAGCCAGCTGCTGCTTGAGGGCGCCAAGTTCGGCCTGCTGGGCCACCGCGTTCTGGTGGCCATGCAGATAGAGTCCGCCGGTCAGGCCGAGAGCCAGCAGGATGGCGATACCGCCGAGCACTGCACCCGAGCCGCCCTTCTTGTTATTGGTGACCTGCTGGCCGGGTTGCTTGTTGTCGGCCACGGAGGCCGCGGCACTCGGCTGGACTTCTTGCTGTTCAGTCATTCCATCTTCCTCAGTTCCAGAGCGGCCGTCAGGGCCTGGTTGGATGCACCCTGGGCAATCGCGATATGGGTAAAGCCCGCCGCCGCGGCCATCTCGGCCACCCGCGGGCTGGGGACCACCAGCAGGCAGTCGTGCAGCCAGGGCTGCTGTTGGTCCGGGACCAGTTCCAGCAGCCGTTGCAGCAGTTCGCCACTGGTGACGAGCAGGCTGTCGAGCCCGGCCGCCTGCCAGTGGCGGGTCAATGCGCCCCCGTCCAGAGCGGGGTAGTGGCGCTCATAGGCCGCACAATAGTGCACCAGTGCGCCGCGTGAGGCCAGCGTCCGGGCGATGAGATCCCGGCCACCATTGCCGCGCAGGATCAGCACCCGCTTGCCGTTTACCTGTTGCAGGCCGGGCAGGGCCAGCAGCCCTTCGCTGCGCGGATCCTCCGGGCAGGCTGCCGTGATGCCGACGGCCGAAAAGGCGTCCGCGCTGGCCTGGCCGACTGCAAAGTAGTCAATATTTGGCCAGGTCTGACCAGTTTGCAACAGAAAATGATGAGTGAAATTAACTGCATGCATGCTGACGGCGATGACGATGTCGGCCTGGGGCAGCAGTTCGGGCAGGCGCTGCAGCTCGCCGCCCGCCACGGTTTCCAGCAGCGGGCAGCAGAGTGGTGCGTGGCCGTGCTGGCGCAGCAGTGCCACCAGTTCGGCGGCCTGGGCGGCCGGGCGCACCACCAGCGGGACCATCAGGGCTGGCTCCGGCATGGCGGCCATGCTTCGCACCGGCCCGCACTCATGCCCGGTAGACCTCGGCCAGGATGGCATCGGCACCATCGGCCAGCAGGCGCTGGGCCAGGGTGTGACCGAGGGTTTCGCCGTCGGCCAGCGGACCGCGGATCTCGTCGCGGATGACGCGGCTGCCATCCGGGCTGCCCACCAGGCCGCGTAGCCACACTTCTTCTCCCTCTACCAGGGCGTAGGCCCCGATGGGGACCTGACAGCCCCCCTGCAGGGCACGGTTCATGGCGCGCTCGGTCAGCACCCGGATGCGGGTCTCGGGGTGCTCGAGCGGTGCCAGCAGGGCGTGCAGCTCGTGATCGTCGAGGCGGCACTCGATGCCGACCGCGCCCTGGCCATTGGCGGGCAGGCTCTGTTCCGGCTCGATGAAGGCGGTGATGCGGTGCGCCATCTCCAGCCGTTTCAGGCCGGCGGCGGCGAGGATGATGGCGTCGTATTCACCGGCGTCCAGCTTGGCGAGACGGGTGTTGACGTTGCCGCGCAGGTCGCGAATGACCAGATCCGGGCGTGCTGCGCGCAACTGGCACTGGCGACGCAGGCTGGAGGTGCCGACCACGGCGCCTTGCGGCAGCTCGTCAATGGCAGTGAAGCGGTTGGAGACGAAGGCATCGCGCGGATCTTCGCGCTCGCAGATGGTGTGCAGGCCGAGCCCCTCGGGGAACTCCACCGGCACGTCTTTCATGGAGTGCACGGCGATGTCGGCCCGTCCCTCCAGCATGGCCGTTTCCAGCTCCTTGACGAACAACCCCTTGCCGCCGACCTTGGCGAGCGGGGTATCCAGGATCTTGTCACCCTGAGTGCTCATGGGGACCAGCTCGACCTGCAACTCGGGGTACAGGGCTTCCAGCCGGTCTTTGACGAAGTTGGCCTGCCACATGGCCAGGGGGCTCTTGCGAGTGGCAATTTTCAGGGTTCGGGCTGCCATATCAATCAGTTGTTTCATCTTTAGAAGGAAAACGATCTTACCACCCTTTGCAGGGGCTTTCATGGCACAGCCGGCAAAAGCGGGGCCAAGCTCAAAAACAGCGGCTGAAAATGATTTTCATTAAACTAAAATGCAAGGTTAATTGATTGAAATTTAAAAAAATTATTGCTTTCCAATGATACTGTTTAGTGACTTGTCATAAATAATCCGGCGATTGTGTGCGGGCTTGTTTACCACCGCTGTTTGCATTGTTAACATGATCACACTTTTTTGACGTCTCCCCGTTTTGGTGCGTCATTTATCACCTCGTATAGGCAGGGCATTGCTGGTAAAACTCGACACGCTGGTGGCGCGCTACGACGACATCAATCGTCTCAAGACGCAGCGGGCGTTAGGTCTCATGAGTCGCTACGGGCAGCAGGTCTTCCAGCTGTTACCCGTCATGCTGCACTTCAATCACCCCCTGCTGCCCGGTTATGTGGCGGGGGATGTGCCGCACGGCATCTGGAGTTTTACCGCCAACGACGCCCAGCAGGCCTTCATCGAGGATCTCTGCCAGAACGCCAACTGCCAGAACGGCCTCACCACCCATGACAAGTCGATCCAGGGGCTCTACTCCATGGGCAGCACCTCGTCCATCGGTCAGTGCTGCCACTCGGATCTCGACATCTGGGTCTGCCATGTGGCCGGTCTGTCGCAGGAGCGGCTCGCGCTGCTGGATCTCAAGTGTCAACAACTCTCCAAGTGGGCCGAGCAGCGGGGGGTCGATCTCAATTTCTTCCTGATCCCCGAGGACAAGTTCCGCCAGCGCAACGACGCCCAGATGCAGGGTGAGAGCTGCGGCAGCGCCCAGCACCTGCTGCTGCTCGACGAGTTCTACCGCAGCGCCATGCACATCGCCGGCAAGCGGCTGCTCTGGTATCTGGTGCCTGCCGAGTATGACGATCACTACGATGACTACGTCAACGGCCTGTTTGCCCACGGCAAGCTGAGCCAGGATGACTGGCTCGATCTGGGGGGCTTCAACCGCATTCCGGCCGAGGAGTACTTCGGCTCCGCCCTCTGGCAGCTCTACAAGGGCATCGATTCCCCCTACAAGGCGGTGCTTAAGTCGGTGCTGATGGAGGCCTACTCCCACGAGTACCCCAACACCCGCCTGTTGTCGGTGACCAGCCGCGACTGGTTCCAGCACAACGAGGGGATGCACTACCGGCTCGACAACTACTGCCTGATGCTGGACAAGGTGACCAACTACCTCAAATCCATCGGCGACATGCAGCGGCTCGATCTGGTGCGCCGCTGTTTCTATCTGAAGGTGTGCGACGGCCTGAGCCATCCGAAAGAGGATCACTCCCCGGCCTGGCGCCGCGAGCTGATGACCCAGCTGGTGGACTACTGGGGCTGGAGCCGGGAGCGGCTGCAGCATCTGGATCACCGCCAGGAGTGGAAGGTGGAGGACGTCAAGGTGGCCTACGCCGAGCTGCTGGAGGCCCTGATGCAGAGCTACCGCAACCTCATCCAGTTTGCCCGGCGCAACAACATCAGCGAGTCCATCAACCCGGAAGACATCGGCATACTGTCGCGCAAGCTCTATGCCGCGTTCGAGAGCCTGCCGGGCAAGGTGCAGCGCATCAACCTCAAGATAGCGCCGGACCTGAGCGAGCCGGATCTGAGCTTCGTGCAGGTGCCGCACGGTCGCCTGAACCGCGCCGGCTGGTATCTCTACAAGCATTCACTGGAGCCGGTGGACATCATAGGCCGGGCGCCGCTCGAATATAACGGCTACATCAGCAAGCTGGTCTCCTGGGCCTACTTCAACGGCTTGCTGACGCCCCAGTCCCGGGTGCACCTGTTCAACCAGGGCTCGGATCTGCACATCGACAACCTGCACCAGTTCTGTCGCGATCTCTCCGGCACCTTCCCGGTCAAGTATCCCCGTGCCACCAACCTGGCGCTGAGCCGGCCGTGCGAAATTCGCCAGCTCTCCATCTTCCTCAACCTGGAGACGGACCCGACCAGCCACTGGGTGGGCCAGGTGATCGAATTCGACGCCAACGCCGCCGACGTCTTCTCGTTCGGCCGCAACCTGGAGTGTCTGGTGGGTTCGGTGGATCTCGTCTATCGCAACTCCTGGAGCGAGATCCGCACCCTCCACTTCCAGGGGGACGAAGCCGTGGTGGACGCCCTCACCACCATCCTCGGCAAGATGCACCAGGATGCCGCCGCCCCCGAGATGATCGAGGTGTTCTGCTACAGCCAGCACTTCCGCTCCCTGGTACGCAGCCGCTTCCAGCAGCTGGTGGCCGAGTGCATCGAGCTGCGTCTGGCCCGCGACAAGCAGCAGCTGGTCAAGACGCTGGCGCTCGGCAAGGAGAAGTACGGCATCTTCTTCGAGCGGCGCGGGGTGTCGGTCAAGAAACTGGAGAATGCGGTCGACTTCTACCGCCACATCTCCCACAACAAGCTGGATCACCTGCCGCTGCGGCTCGACAAGACCCACAGCCAGCACCTGCCCGGCATCGTCGACGCCTACGCCAGCGAGGGGCTGGTGCAGTTCTTCTTCGATACCCGGGACGCGGGCACCAACATCTATATCCTGGACGAGGCGAACCGGGTGGAGATCTACCAGCACTTCGCCGGCAACAAGGATGAGCTGGTGCAGGGGGTGAACCGTTTCTACACCTCTAGCCACGAGCGCTTCAGCGACGCGGGTCAGTTCAGCAACTTCAACCTGCCCCAGTACTACGAGATAGTGCAGATCAATGGCGAGCTGGAGGTGATCCCCTACCGCAGCCAGGGTCAGCTGCGCGATGGCGGTCAGGGGCGCGAGCTCGGTTCCGCCGCCGGCGCGGGGTAGGGCAGGGGCCCGCCCGGCGTGCGCGCAAGCGCCCCGGTCTCGGCCCCCTGCTGCACAGGATCATCGCCCATATCGAATGAAAACGGCCTGCATCTGCAGGCCGTTTGGCTATTCGGGAACTGGCTCAGTCCGCGAGGCGAGCCAGCAGCCACTGGCGGATGTCGTCGAGCTGCGGGCGGCAGATCTCGTGGCGCATGGGGTACTCGTGCCACTCGGGGGAGAGTCCGGCCGCTTCCAGCCGGTTCTTGGCGTCCCAGCCCATGGAGAGGCTCACCACGTCGTCATAGATGCCATGCATGTAGCAGATGGGCAGGCTGCGGGCGGCCTCGCTCATCTCACCAAGCAGGGCGTCGGGCGCCGCCAGATAGGTGGACATGCAGAGCAGGCCCGCCAGCCGCAGCGGCAGGCGCAGGGCGGTGAAGGAGGCAATCACGCCCCCCTGGGAGAAGCCGGCCAGCACGATGCGCTCGGGGGCGAAGCCCTCGGCCACCAGTTGCTCGATCAGCGCGGCGATGCGGGCCGCAGACTCCCTGACATGGGACTCCACGGCGCGATCCGCCGGATCCTCGAAGCTTCTGATGTCGTACCAGCCGCGCATCTTGTAGCCCATGTTGATGGTGATGGGCCGCTCGGGCGCATCGGGCAGCAGGTGACGCACCGGCAGGTCGGCGGGCAGGGCCAGCGCATCCACCAAGGGGGCCAGGCCGGCGCCGGAATCCCCCAGCCCGTGCAGCCAGATCACCGCATGACGGGCATCGGCAGGGTGCAGGTCGATCATGGGAACTGGACGGGCTCGCCCGCCTGGGAGCTACAGGCCTGGCTCAGCAGGCTCTTGAGCTCGTGGCCGAAGCGGTTGTCGATCCAGCTTTCCCCTTGCAGCTCGAAGTGGAAGCCGTTCTCGCGGGTGGCGACCCAGATCTGGTGCAGGGGCTCCTGCTTGTTGATGATGACCTTGGTCTTGTTCTCGAAGCTCAGGGTCAAGACCCCGCCAGCGCGTTCGCAGTCGATATCCGGATACCCCTCGTCGATGGTGTCTTCCACATACTGGAAAAAGGCGTCGGTCAGGGCGTGATACTCGTGATCCTTCATCGGTTTATCCTGTTGCTTTTAACAATGTGAGTGCGATTATAGAGGGCCAAAAATTTTTTCGCAGCGAACCATTATGATTACCCAGCTTACCAAGTGTCTGCTTGCCACTCTTCTGTCTCTTGGTTTGGCCGCGTGTGGCCTGACGGGACCGCTCTACATGCCACCCCCCGAGCAGCCCCAGACCCAGAGTACACCGCAAGCACAGACGCCTGCGACCGCCGAGGCAGCCCCAGAGGCCGCGCCGCACTAATTTAGGAAGGAACCGCCCCCTTGGATCACTTTAACTACGACGCCGACGGCCAGCTTCAGGCCGAACACACCTCGCTGCAACAACTTGCCGAGCAGTATGGCACCCCGCTGTACGTCTACTCCCGCGCCACCCTGGAACGTCACTGGCACGCCTTCGACAAGGCGGCGGGCGACATCCCCCACCTGATCTGCTACGCGGTCAAGGCCAACTCCAACCTGGCGCTGCTCAACCTGCTGGCCCGCCTGGGTTCGGGTTTTGACATCGTTTCCGGCGGCGAGCTGTCGCGGGTGCTGGCGGCGGGCGGCGATCCGGCCAAGGTGGTCTTCTCCGGCGTCGCCAAGAGCGAGGCCGAGATGCGCCTCGCGCTGGATAAAGAGATCCTCTGCTTCAACCTGGAGTCGGAAGCCGAACTGGAGCGTCTGAACCGGGTGGCGGGCAGCATGGGCAAGAAGGCCCGGGTGTCGGTGCGGGTCAACCCCGACATCGACGCCGGTACTCATCCCTATATCTCCACCGGCCTCAAGCAGAACAAGTTCGGCATTCCCATCGAGCTGGCGCCCGCCATCTACCGCAAGGCGGCGGCCATGGCCAACATCGAGATCGTCGGGGTGGATTGCCATATCGGCTCGCAACTCACTGAATTGAATCCCTTCATGGAGGCGGCTGACAAGCTGCTGCGGCTGATCGACGGCCTGGCGGCGGAAGGCATCCACATCCACCACCTGGACGTGGGCGGGGGCCTGGGGGTCAACTACGGCGCCGAACAGCCACCCCATCCCAGCGAATATGCCGAGGCGCTCAAGCAGAAGCTGGCGGGCCGGGATCTGACCCTGCTGTTCGAGCCGGGCCGCGCCATCGTCGCCAACGCCGGCGTGCTGCTGACCCGGGTCGAGTACCTCAAGCCGGGCGAGAGCCGCAACTTCGCCCTGATCGACGCCGGCATGAACGATCTGCTGCGCCCCTCGCTCTACGGCGCCTGGATGAACATCATCGAGGTGGACAGCCGCGCGAGCCACGAGCAGGCGGTTTACGACGTGGTCGGCCCGGTGTGCGAGACCGGCGACTTCCTCGGCAAGGAGCGTACCCTGGCGATCGCCGAGGGCTCCCTGCTGGCGGTGCGTTCCGCCGGTGCCTACGGCTTTACCATGTCCTCCAACTACAACACCCGTCCGCGCGCCGCCGAAGTGCTGGTGGACGGAGCGCAGTCGTTCCTCATCAGAGAGCGCGAGCAGTTGGCGGATCTCTGGCGCGGTGAGCATTTGCTGCCCTGATGGTTGATGGATTTCTCTAAGCGTTCCTCCGGGTGAGAGCGTGAACAAGGGTACAGGAACGCACGATGTTGATAGATTTTTCCAAGATGCACGGCCTCGGGAACGACTTCATGGTGGTTGATGGCGTCACCCAGAAGGTGTTTTTCAGCAATGACGTCATCAAGAAGCTGGCGGATCGCCACTTCGGCATCGGCTTCGACCAGCTGCTGCTGGTGGAGCCGCCCTATGATCCCGAGCTCGACTTTCACTACCGCATCTTCAATGCCGATGGCAGCGAGGTGGAGCAGTGCGGCAACGGTGCTCGCTGTTTCGCCCGCTTCGTCCGCCTCAAGGGGCTGATCAACCGGGATCGCATCGCGGTGAGCACGGCGCGTGGCCGCATCGTGCTGCAGCTGGAGGGGGAGAACCAGGTCACGGTCAACATGGGGGTGCCCCAGTTCGAGCCGGGCAAGATCCCGTTTCGGGCCCAGAAGGCGGAAAAAACCTACCTGCTGCGGGCCCAGGAGCATACTGTGATGTGTGGGGCCGTCTCCATGGGCAATCCCCACTGCGTCATCGAGGTGCCCTCGGTGGCCGATGCGCCGGTGGAGACCCTGGGTCCCATCATGGAGCGTCATGAACGCTTTCCCGAGCGGGTCAACGTCGGCTTCATGGAGACGGTCAACGCCAGCGAGATCAAGCTGCGGGTGTTCGAACGCGGGGTGGGCGAGACGCTCGCCTGCGGCACCGGCGCCTGTGCCGCCGTGGTGATCGGCATCAGCCAGGGCAAGCTCAAGGAGCGGGTCACCGTCACCCTGCCGGGTGGCAAGCTGACCATCGCCTGGAAGGGGCCGGGTCAGCCGGTCTACATGACCGGGCCGGCCGAGCACGTGTTTGACGGCCAGATAGAGTTATAGGCACGGGCGGGGAGCCCCCGCACAGCCAAGCACTAATGTCGGGGCCCTTGGCCCCTTTTTCGGATGGACCAACCAAGTTATGAGCGAACTCAAACGGCAGGAACCACTGGTGGATGAAGCCACAGTGCTGGAGTACCTGGCCCGTTATCCCGAGTTTTTCCAGCGCCACGCGGCCATGCTGGACCGGATCCGCATTCCCCATGAACAAAAGGGCGCCATCTCCCTGGTGGAGCGCCAGCTTGACCGCCAGCGCGAACGCATCGAGCAGCTGGAGCAGGAGATCACCGAGCTGATGGGGATCGCCAGCGAGAACGAGCGGATCTTCCGGGTCTATGCCGATCTCTACGGCGAGTTGTACGGCTGTCAGAGCCTGTTCGAGGTGAGCGCCGTGATGGGCAAGGCGTTCGTGCAGCGGCTGAGACTGACCGGCCTGCGGCTCTGGCTCAGCCCGAAAAAATTCCAGCTGAGCGGCCCCGAGCAGAAGTTCATGGCGGAGGGCAAACAGCTCGAACAGCTGCTGGGTCAGCGCCTGCCTGGGCAGGATTATTACTTCGGCCGGCTCAACCAGAGCGAGAAGCAGGCGCTGTTCGGTCACGACGTGCTGGTCAACTCGGTGGCCCTGATGCGGCTTGGCGATCTCGGCGTGCTGGCCTTCGCCAGCTCGGATCCGAGTCACTTCACTCCCCACAACGACACCCTGCTGCTGGGTCAGCTCGGCCGCCTGCTGCAGCTGCGCCTGCCCGAGCTGGCCCGTGGCTAAGGCGCCGGCCAGCCCCTCCACCAAGGCGGCGCCTGCCGCCGAGCCCCTTCCGGCCGCGCTGGCGGGGGAGCTCGCGGCCTTCATCGAATACCTGCGGGTCGAGCGCCAGCTCAGCCCCCACACCCGCAGCAACTACCAGGCCCATCTGGAAGCCATGACCGCCGAGCTGGTGAAGCTCGGGGTCGATGACTGGGCCCGGCTCGAGGCGAGTCAGGTGCGCAGCCTGGTGACCCGGATGCACAAGGCCGGTCTTGCGCCCCGCTCGCTCGCCACCAAGGTCTCCGCCCTGCGCAGCTTCTGTGACTGGCAGGTGCGCCAGGGGCGGTTGGTCGCCAATCCGGCTCGCGGCATCGTCACCCCCAAGCAGGGGCGGCCGCTGCCCAAGAACCTGGACGTGGACGAGATGTACCAGCTGCTCAACATCACCGACGAGCAGGATCCGCTGGCGGTGCGGGATCGCGCCATCATGGAGCTGATGTACTCTTCCGGCCTGCGCCTCGCCGAGCTGGTGGGGCTCAATCTGGCGGACGTGAAGCTCGACGAGCGCCAGCTCAGGGTGACCGGCAAGGGCTCGCGGGAGCGGGTGCTGCCGGTGGGGCGGATGGCGGTGGAGTGGCTGCAAAAATGGCTCAAGCTGCGCCCCCTGCTGGCTGGCGACGAGCAGGAGGCGCTGTTCGTCTCCAAACGCCGGCAGCGCCTGTCGGCCCGCTCGGTGCAGGAGCGGCTCGACGGCTGGGGCAACAAGCAGGCGCTCAACGCCCATGTCCATCCCCACAAGCTGCGCCACAGCTTCGCCACCCACATGCTGGAGTCCTCTGGCGATCTGCGGGCGGTGCAGGAGCTGCTGGGGCACGCCGATCTCTCTACCACCCAGATCTACACCCACCTCGACTTCCAACACCTGGCCAAGGTGTATGACAGCGCCCATCCAAGGGCGAAGCGGGATCCCGCTACCCCGGACGACGAATGACGGGGGCCGGGTAGCCGGCCCCGACAAGAGGAGAGACCATGCAGTTCTATCGCCGCTGGCAGCCGGTGGCCGCCATCTCGTTTGACCTCGACGACACCCTCTATGACAACGGCCCCGCCATCGAGCGAGCCGAGCAGTGGATGCTGGCCCACCTGCGCAGCGAATACCTGGCCACCGCCATGCTGGACAAGCCTCGCTGGCTGGAGCTCAAGCGCAACCTGCTGCTGGAACAACCGGCGCTGCGCGACGACGTCAGCCTGGCGCGCCGGCATGGCATCCAGGCCGCTCTGATGGCCGGAGGCATGGCTGAGACCCGGGCCGCGCAGGAGGCGGAGTCGGTGTTCGCCGCGTTTCTGGCCGAGCGCTCGAAGATAGAGGTGAGCGACGAGACCCATGCCCTGCTGGCCCGGCTGGCGGCACGCTACCCGCTGGCGGTCATCACCAACGGCAACCTGGATCTGGCCCAGGCTGGCCTCGCGGATTACTTCACCCTGGTCTGCAAGGCTGGTCTTGGCAGCAGAATGAAGCCGGCGCCGGACATGTTCGTGCAGGTGCAAAAGGCCCTGGAGCTCGCCCCCGACCGCATTTTGCACGTGGGGGACCACCCGCAGACCGACGTGCTGGGGGCTCGGCTGCACGGCTTCAAGGCCGCCTGGCTCAACGAGCATCAGCAACCCGGAGAGCAGCTGCAACTGCTGCCGGACGTGGAGCTGGCCGCGCTGGGCGAGCTGGCCGATCTGCTGCTCTAGTCAGACCTCAGCACCCGCCAGTTCACAGCCGACATGCATCCCATGTCGGCCGTTCATTCACTGCTGGTCGAAACCGTCACACGGTCATGCAGAAGCAGTCACTCGCTGCGGCAAATCAGACCACGGAGGTCGTAAGGGGCGGGCTGGTTGACCCGGCAGTAGCCAATCCCGGCGGGCAGCGCCTGTTGCAGGGTGATGGCGGTCTCCTGGTAGTGGCAGACCAGATAGAAGGGGCGCGGATTGTGGCGATCCAGGCTCCAGTAGTGGATGGCGTGGCTGTCGCCGTTGTCCGGCTTGAGCTGGGCGCGCTCGTCGGGGTCGCCGTCGAACAGGGCCAGGTTCTCCAGCCGATGGCGAAGGGGCTGGTGCTGCTCCCCCAGCTCGTTGCGGGTGACGGCCTGCCACCCCCGGGTCGTGCCCAGCGGTTGCTGGCGGGTCTCGATGGTGGCGGGGCAGTCAAATTGAAGGGTGGCGCTCAGGGCCAGCGCGGTCAGCAGCATGAAACACGTCTCGAATGGAAAGTATGGGCTCCCATGCTACGTCATCGCCCGCCAAACAGCGCCATCAGTTTGTCCAGCAGATCCCGTGGCGGGGCGATCTGCTTCATGGCCTCCGCCTCCCGCGCCAGCAGCTCCTGCTGCTCCTGCTGACGGGCGCTCAACACCTTGTAGAGCGGCTCGAGCAGGGAGCCGCGCTGGGCCACCAGCTCCTGGAACATGGCCTGATTGATGCGATAGGTTTCGACGGTCCCCTGGGCCCGCACCGTGAACGGACTGGGCTCGCCGGTGAGCAGGCTCAGCTCGCCGAAGAAGTCGCCGGCATTGAGGGTGCCGAGCGGCAGCTCGCGGCCTTCCACCTCCACCAGCATCTGGGCATCCCCCTTCACCAGCACGAACAGCCAGCCGGAGATCTCCCCCTGGCTCAGCATCCGATCGCCGTTGACGAAGGGGGCGAATTTGACCTGATCCGCCAGCCGCAGCAGCTCCTCCTCCTGCAGCATGGCGAACAGCGGCAGGCGGCGCAGGGTGTCGGTCCGCTCGGCGGTATGGCGCTTGTGGCGCTGATCCTTGTGATCCTGATCCGAGGTCATGAAGACGTTGAAGATGGGCGGGGTGAGGCGCCGGTCGTTGCGGCGCAGGGCGGCATCGATCAGGGTGCGTACCGCCGAGTCGGTGGGGTCGTCCACCGCCAGATCGGTGAGCCAGTAGCGCACCGCGTAGCGGGCGATGCCGTTCTCCACGTTCATCAGCAGGCAGTCCGGCTGCGGGCTGGCGGAGACGTTGCGGATGCGGGTCTCCCGCAGTGAGTGTTCCACCAGGGCGATGATCTGGGTGGGCAGGGTGTCCAGAGTGATGTCGAACCAGACCCAGCGGCGCCACTGCAGGGGGGCGTCGCGGCGCCGCCCGAGCACGGTGAAGCGCTGCTTGAGCAGGTGGCTGTTGGGGATCACCACAGTCTCCCAGTTGCGGGTCTCTATGGTGGTGGCGCGCCAGTTGATCTCCACCACCCGGCCCTGGGTGGTCTCTACTTGCAGCCAGTCGCCGATGGCGATGGAGTTGTCGAGCTGGATCGAGACCCCGGCCAGCAGGTTGCCCAGGGTGTCCTGCATGGAGAAGGCGATGACGGCGGTGATGACGGCGGAGGTGGTGACGATCTCGCCGAGGGCCATGCCGGAGGCGTAGAGACGGAACAGGCACCAGCCGATGTAGCCGACCGTGATGACGATGTCGGCGATGATGCGCGGGATGCGGATCTGGCACAGGGGCAGCAGAAACTGGAACAGCAGGATCCCCCAGATCTTCACCAGCACCAGCCCGGCCAGCAGGCTGGAGATCTCCACCAGCCAGTGGCGGGGCAGGGGCAGGCGAAACCAGCCGCCTTCTAGCTGGATCAGCAGGATCACCACCAGGCTTATCATCACGAAGCCCAGCTCGCTCACCAGCTCACGGCGGCGACCCGGGCTGCGCAGGAAGTGGGTGAAGAGCAGGAACAGGGTCAGCAGGGTCCAGAACGGGTGGTCGCCAATCCACAGCAGGGTAGGTAGCGCAACGAGGTTATCGCCAAACATAGCAGCCCCTTATCATTGGTTATTTCCAGCATAGTTGGTTTCAATCCGCTAAATGGATGCGGGGTCGAGGCAATTTCTTTATGCTGGGCTCCTGTCTGACAAGGGAGTGGAGCGCGTGCGCAAGTGGAGCAAGGTGGCCTGGATTGCCGGGGCCTGGCTGCTGGTGGGTTGTGATCAGCTGGCCGACAAGTATCGGGTCGAGTTTCGTGATGGATCCTGGCGCGAGATCGCCATCACCCCCTTTTCAGACGAGGCTCGCTGGCGCGAGGGGTGCGCCACTGGCGAAGTGCTGAGCGACATGACGCTGCCGCTCAAACGCGGCAAGACGGTCAACGGCCGCGAGCAGCTCTTGATCGGCGGCGAGCTGTTCGAGTTGGACGACAACGCCCTCTACCGCAGCAACGGCATGGTGTTTGGCCACACGCCGGATCACATCCAGCGCGGGCTCAAGGGGATGGAGGTGTGCCGTACCCTGCGCCCGTCTCGCGGTGCGCTGCCCAAGCTCAAGGCACGCGGGTTCGGCGACTAGCCGGCGTCGTCAGACGCCGCTCAGACGGGTCCGGCAGGCGTCGCCAAAGGCCTCGAAGATCTTGATGGAGTGAGGGTTCTGACTCGCCTTCCACTCCGGATGCCACTGCACCGCCAGCAGGAAGGGGGAGAGTGCGGGGGCGTGGATCGCCTCGATCAGCCCGTCTTCGGCATGGGCCAGCGGCACCAGCCCCTTGGCCAGGGTCTTGATCCCCTGCCCGTGCAGGGAGTTGACCGGGATCGATGGCTGTCCCATCAGCTCCGCCAGCCAGCTGCCCGGCACCAGTGTCACCTGATGGCTCTCACCATACTGGTCGTCCACCGGATCGTCCGCATCCTCCCGATGATCGTCATAGCCCGGCTCGCTGTAGACCTTCTGGTGGATGTCTCCCCCCAGCGCCACGTTGATCTCCTGCATGCCGCGGCAGATGCCGAGGAGCGGCAGGCCGCGGTCGAGGGCGGCGCGAACCAGCGCCATGTCGAACAGATCCCTGTCTCTGTCTTGCTGCTTCTCCGGGGTGAGGTTCTCCTGGCCGTAGAGGGTTGGATCTATGTTGGATCCGGCGCCGCTCAGATAGACCCCATCCGCCAGATCCAGATATTGCGCCAGATCCTCGGTGCCGCAGCAGGTGGGCACCAGCAGGGGGACGCAGCCGCTGATCTCTACCAGCGGCTGAATGTATTTGTGGGTCATCACCTGATAGGCGTGCCCATTGCGGGGCTGGGCGCCCATGGTCATCAGTACGACGGGTTTACGCGGGGTGTGGGTGCTGCGAGTCATGATTCACCTTGGCTGTCCTTAGCGGTCCTGCGCCTTGGGCAGACCCTTGCCAGCGCAAGGGCATGCCTCAAGGCATGGTCGTGGGATCGGGGTCGTGCCGCAGTGCCAGAATCGTCGGTCAGCCTGGGCAACGACAGCCTGGATCCTGATCCCAGTCTGCCAAGGCCGTTCAATATGTCAAACGAAATGATGCCAAAATGTTAAATATATTCTGTGCTCGGCTGGCTTGAGTCCCATTAAAAGGGGGCTGTAGCGAAGGGGAAGCGAGGGGAGGATATTGTCGTGGTGGATATATTAAACATGTGGCCCCACTGCCCGGACAGACCCAGACAGCAAAAGGGGCCCGCAGGCCCCTTGTCGACTCAGGCGTTCAGGATGAAATGTTCGATCACCTGGGCGACCCCGTCTTCATCGTTGCGCCCCGTGGTGTGCTGGGCCAGCGCCTTGATGTCGTCGGTGGCGTTGCCCATGGCCACCCCCAGCCCGGCGTACTCGATCATGTGGTGATCGTTGCCCGCATCCCCCACCGCGATGACCTGGGAGGCATCCAGCCCCAGGTGCTCGGCCAGGGCGGCGACGCCGGTCCCCTTGTTGCTCCGCTTGTTCATGAACTCGAGGAAGTAGGGGGCGCTGCGCACCACGGTATAGCGCTGGTAGAGCTCGGCCGGCAGCTTGGCGATGGCCGGGGAGAGCAGCGGCTCGGGATCGATCATCATCACCTTGAGGATCTGCTCGTCGGTGGGCAGGGTGGCGAAGTCCAGCAGCTTGATGGGCATGCCGATGAGGCGGGATTCGTGCTCGGTGTAGGGGCTGACCCTGGGGCTGATGAGCCCCTGGCTGACCGAGAAGCCGTGCACGTTGACGCCCAGCTCGTCGGCCAGGGCGGCGATGGCGCTGGCGTCGCTGCCGCTGAGCAGCTGGCTGCGGATGATGCGCTGATCGGCAACCTGCTGCACCAGGGCGCCGTTGTAGCAGATGACGTAGTCATCCTGGCCGGTGAGGCCGAGCTCGGCCAGATAGCGGCTCATCCCCTCCAGCGGGCGGCCGGAGGCCAGCACGACCGTGACTCCCCTGGCGCGGGCGGCGGCGATGGCCGCATGGGTGCGGGGGGAAATCTGGCCCTGGGAGTTCAACAGGGTACCATCCATATCCAATGCGATCAGCTTGTACATCTCTCACTATCCTGCAGTCTGGCTGGCCCGCACTATGGGGCCAATGGGAGAGGGAGTGTAGCGAAATTCACCGTCCGGATCACGGCCGGAGGTGCACGACGGGGGCGGCGGCGCTCACTTGTGGGGTTCGTAAGGGGTCAGCTGCAGCTGATCCTCGCGGATGGCGAAGTGGATGGGGCCGTGCTCTATGTCGACCCGGTAGTGGTGGTGGGCCATCTCCACCTCGACCCCAGGGAAGGCGTGCTGGGTGGCGATGATGTCCATCTCCGCCATCAGTTTCTGCAGCTCCTCCTGCGCCGCCTCCAGCTGCTCGTCGAGCTGCTTGCTCTCCTCGAGGCGCTGGACCCGGATCAGTTTGATCTTCTGCAGGGTCTGGGGATTGCGCTTGTCGCTCGGCAGCTGCAAGAGCTTAAGCAGCAGATCCTGCAGCTTGTCCAGCTGCTCCCGGCACTCCTGCTTGCGCTGGCGCAGCGCCTGCTCCTGCTCCTTGTGGGTGAAGTAGCCGCCGAGGATCTGCAACCGGGTCTGATTGTGGGCCGAGGCCCCCAGGATCGGCGCCATGATGAGGCGGTTGGCGATGCTGATGCCCCCCAGCAGATGGCCCTTGCGCATGGCGCTGTCGCCCACCTTGAGGTCCTGGCCGCTGCGGCTGTAGCTGTGGCTGAGCTGGGTCAGGACGTGGATGTCGCCGCCAGCCTCCAGCTTGGCGTACTGGGCATAGCTGGCGTGGATCTCCCCCTGGGCGTTGAGGTGGCAGAGGAACTCGTCACTCTGTTCCAGCTTGCGGCCAATGACACCGTTGCGCACCGTGATGGTGCCACCCGATTCGATGTAGCCTCCCTCCACGAAGCCGCCGATCACCACGTCGCCGCTGGTCTTGACCTTCATGCCGGGGGTGACGTCCCCCGCCACGATCAGTGCCCCTTCGAAGATGATGTGGCCATGGCGGATATCCACCTGCTTGACGCTCAGCACGTCGTCCACCTTCATGCCGCTCTTCTCCTGACGAGGCAGGCCCGGGCGGCTGGCCAGCAGCAGATTGGGGTCATCCGGCGAGATGAAGGTACCTTCGCCGGCCACCATGGGGCTCTCCTTGCCATGCTTGGCGGGCAGCTCCTGGCCGGTGACGGTGAAGCCCGGCACGCCGGTGGTGGCCGGGTGGCGGCGCATCAGCTGGGCGCCGGCCTTGACGGTGAGCATGGTGCCGAGGTCGCGCATGTCGACCCGGCCGTGATCCAGCTCCTGGGGCTTGAGAATACGTTCGGCCGGGGTCTCCACCAGCCGCTCGAAGCGGGTGTCCTGACCGTTGACGGCGGCCTTGCCCTGCGCCACCGGCAACCTGAGCAGGGTGCCTGGCGTCGCCTCCTTGGCCGCCAGCACGGCGGCGGCGATGAGCTGGGGTTGTACCCCCTGCTTGATCTCGCTGGCCTGGATCGCCTGCTCCAGCTGTTCGCTGGTGAGGTATTTGCCACCCCAGTCGGCGGTGATCTGGGCGGTAGCGCTCATCCGGTCCTTCTCCACCAGCAGCAGGACGCTGGCATCGTGGCGCTGGGCGATGGGCACCGGGTTGCCGGGCAGGGGGGCGGCCGGATCATTGAACAGGGTGTTGAGCAGGCTGATGGCCTGCTTGATCCCTTCCGCCAGCGGCTGATAGCGGCGGCAGTTGGAGGCCAGCAGCAGGGCCTGGATATCGTTTTCCGAGATGGGTTTGGTCAGCCCCGGCGCGATGCGCAGGCAGGCGTATTCCATATCGGCTGACAACAGTAACCACTCTGTGCTTAACACCGGATCCCTTCCCTCGCTGGCATCCCTGTCGGGATGGCTGCCTGTTTCCAGTTAATCGGCATCTTGTTAAAAATGCTGATGATCAACATAGTGCTGGTCTGCAGTATCCAGACATTTCTCCTTTTTGGTCAATGAGCTAAGCACAAATGGGTGAACTGGAGCGAGGAAATGAAAAGTAACAGCGAGTATGCTGACGGCACCGGGAGTCCGTCTGCAGGCCACCACTGGCCGTCGCCCACCGCGAAAGGAGTGTCAACCTTGCGTCATTGTCTGCTGCCTCTGGCCCTGACGGGCCTGCTCAGTGCCTGCCAGCCGCAGGCCCCCGCTACCGCCCTCGGCACCCTGGAGCGGGATCGGGTGCTGCTCACCGCCACCGCCGGCGAGATCATCCGCGCCCTGCCGGTGGCGGAGGGCAGCCGGGTGGAGGAGGGCACCCTGCTGGCCCGCCTCGATGACAGGCGCCAGCAGGCGGTGCTGGCCCAGGCGCGGGCGCGGGAGGCCCAGGCACGGGCCGCCCTCGCCAGGTTGACCAATGGCGAGCGGCCGGAAGACATCGCCGCCGCCAGGGCCAGCCTCGACAAGGCGCAGGCCGCCGTCAGGGAGAGCGAGCGCAACTTCGAGCGCGTCGACCGGCTGGTGCGCCAGAAGCTGGTGAGCCCGGCGGATCTCGACAAGGCCCGTGCCCAGCGCGACAGCGCCCTGGCCGAGCAGGATGGCGCACATCAGCAGCTCGACAAGCTGACGCGGGGCGTGCGGCGCGAAGATATCGACGAGGCGCAGGCCGCCCTGCAGGCCGCCACCGCCGAGGTGGCGCTGGCCGAACGGGAGCTGGCGGATCTCTCTATCGTCGCCACCCGTAGCGGCCGGCTCGACAGCTTGCCCTATCACCTCGGCGAGCGGGTGGCGGTCGGTGCCGTGCTGGCTGCGATCCAGGCGGACCAGGCCCCCTATGCCCGGGTCTATGTGCCCGAGCCCTCCCTCGCCGGCTATGGCGTCGGCAATTCTGTATTGGTACGAGTGGACGGGGTGGCCGAGCCCTTCACCGGCCGGCTGCGCTGGATCTCGAAAGAGCCGGCCTTCACCCCCTACTACGCCCTCAACGAGCGGGATCGGGCCCGGCTGGTCTACCTGGCGGAGATCGATCTGCCGGCGACGGCGCAGGATCTGCCGAGCGGTCTGCCGCTGCAGGCCGAGCCCGCCGGTGCAGGGGCCGGCCATGAGTGAGCTGGCGATCCGGGCAGAGGGAGTTAGCCGCCGTTTCGGCCAGTTTCTGGCGGTGGACGGGCTGGATCTCTGCGTGCCCAAGGGGCAGATCCACGGCTTTCTCGGCCCCAACGGCTGCGGCAAGTCCACCACCCTGCGCATGCTGACCGGCCTGCTCACCCCTTCGGCGGGGGAGGTGGAGGTGCTGGGGCTGAGCATCCCCCGCGAGGCCGAGACCCTGCGCCGGCGGATCGGCTACATGACCCAGAAGTTCTCCCTCTATGACGAGCTGACCGCCTGGGAGAACCTGGAGTTCATGGGGCGGATCCACGGCATGGGCGGCGCCGGGCTGGCCGCCCGCCTGCACGAGCTGCTCGCCACCTATGAGCTGGCGCCGCTGGCACGGCAGCGGGCCGGTGCCATGAGCGGCGGCCAGAAGCAGCGGCTGGCGCTGGCGGCGGCGGTGATCCACCAGCCGGCGCTGCTGCTGCTCGATGAACCCACCTCGGCGGTGGACCCGCAGAACCGGCGCGATTTCTGGGAGAAGCTGTTCGACCTGAGCGAAGGGGGTACCACCATTCTGGTCACCACCCACTACATGGACGAGGCGGAACGCTGCCACCAGCTGGCCATCATGGAGGCGGGCCGGGTGCGGGCCCAGGGGGCGCCACAGGTGTTGATGGATGCCATGAGCACCCGGGTGGTGGAGGTGCAGGCTGCCGATCTGCGGCTGCTCAAGCAGCAACTGGTGCAGCTGGCACCGGTGCGCTCCGCCGCCCAGCTCGGCCAGCGCCTGCGGGTGCTGGTGGACAAGGCGCTGGCGGAGCCGGTGGACTGGTTGCAGCAGGCCTGTCCGGCGCTGGCTGGCGCCAGCCTGGCGCTGGTCAGGCCGAGCCTCGAGGATGTATTCGTCAGCTGCACCGGTCAGGAGCCGAGGGCATGAACGGCTGGCAAGGGCTTTGGGCCATGACCCGGCCAGTACTTCGCCAGCCTGCAGGAGCGAATCGATGAACAATCTGCGACGGCTCTGGGCCATTACCCAGAAAGAACTGCGCCAGCTGGCCAGAGACAGGCTGACCTTTGGTGCGGTGGCGGTGATGATCCCGGTGGGGGGGAATCGATGAACAGTCTGCGACGGCTCTGGGCCATCACTCAGAAAGAACTCAGGCAATTGGCACGGGACCGACTGACCTTTGGTGCGGTGGCGGTGATGATCCCGGTGGGGGGGAATCGATGAGCAGTCTGCGACGGCTCTGGGCCATTACCCAGAAAGAACTGCGCCAGCTGGCCAGAGACAGACTGACCTTTGGCATGGTGGTGATGATCCCGTTGATCCAGCTGCTGCTGTTCGGCTACGCCATCAACACCGACGTACGCCAGATCCCGGTGGGACTGGTCGACATGAGCCAGAGTGTGCCGGGCCGGCTGCTGGTGGAGGCGGTGAAGGCGAGCCAGGTGGTGCACATCAAGCAGCAATATGTCGGGGTGCAGCAGGCCGAGGCGGCGTTGACCCGGGGTGAGGTGCGCGCGGTGCTGGTACTGCCCGCCGATCTGAGTCGTCGGCTCAGCGCCGGCGAGACGGCGGGCCAGTGGCTGGTGGATGGCTCGGACACCATGATCGCCGGCGCCCTGCTCGGCCTTCGCAATATGCCGCTCTCGGATCTGAGGCCCGACCTCAAGCCGGTACCGCCCACCTTCGAGACCGTGCTCTACTTCAACCCGGCGCGCCGCTCGGCGGTCAACATAGTGCCCGGTCTGCTCGGGGTGATCCTCACCATGACCATGATCATGTTCACCTCGGCGGCCATAGTGCGGGAGCGGGAGCGCGGCAATCTGGAGCTGCTCATCACCACCCCGGTCAGCTCGATGGAGCTGATGCTGGGCAAGATCCTGCCCTATATCGGGGTGGGGCTGATCCAGGTGGCCATCATCCTTGGCCTCGGCCACTTCATCTTCGCGGTGCCCATCAACGGCGCCCTGAGCCAGGTGCTGCTGGCGACCCTGCTGTTCATCGCCGCCAGCCTGACCCTGGGGCTGCTCATCTCTACCCTGGCGCAGACCCAGTTGCAGGCGATGCAGATGACGGTGTTCATCCTGCTGCCCTCGATCCTGTTGTCGGGCTTCATGTTCCCCTACGAGGGGATGCCGCTGCCGGCCCAGTGGATTGCCGAGGTGCTGCCGGCCACCCACTTCATGCGGCTGATCCGGGGCATAGTGCTGCGCGGTGGCGAGCTTTCCGAGCTGCTGCCGGACGTGCTCTGGCTGGCGGGTTTCACCCTGCTGGTGCTGACCCTGGCCGCCCATCGCTTCAAGAAGAGTCTGGATTGATGCCCCGCGAGGAGTGAGAGCCTGGCTGCTGGCTGCTGGCTGCTGGCTGCTGGCTGCTGGCTGCTGGCTGTTAACGGCTGGCGGTGCGGGTCAGGGTGCGGTAGTCGCCGAGCACCGGCAGCCCCAGCAGGTGGCGGCGCAGCATGTCGAGGGCGGCGAAGGCGAGGATCCGGCGGCCGCTGTCGGGATCCGGGTGGCTGACCTTGAGGGTCTGGCCGTGCAGTTGCCCGTCGGCGCAGAGCAGCAGCGGCACGCCGTCCGGGCCTGCCCGGCCCAGGGTCAGGCTCAAAGGGGCCGCAGGCGCCGCCAGTTGCATCAGGTCATCGCTCAGGGTGTGGCTGAAGCCGGCCGCCAGGGCCGGGTGCTCGTGACACATGGCCAGCAGGGCGCCCCGGCTCTCCCCCTCCAGCAGCGTCAGCGTTCTCTCTCCCAACAGATCCAGGATCTGCCGTGCCGGCTCCTCGTCTCCCCGTCCCACCAGCCAGGGCTCGATGGCCGTGAGCAGCCGTGCCTCGGCGGCGTCCATGTCCGCCGTGCTGGCGCCGTGGCCGATGAGCTTGAGCTCGATGAGGGGCATGGAGGAGCGGTAGCCCAGCTCGATGCCGGCGGGCCAGGGGGCGGCATCCAGCATGTCGCTGAGGGCCGACTCCGAGACGCCAAACGTGTAGAAGCGGCGCAGCTCGGTGTCACTCTCTGCACCGGCCAGCGCCTTGAGGCGCGGCAAGATCTGTTCGCGCACCATCTGCTTGAACTCGAACGGCACGCCCGGGGTGAAGAAGAGCCGGCTTGGGCCCGCCTGCACCAGGAAGCCGCAGGCGGTGCCCACCGGGTTGTCGAGGATCTCGCACCCCTGCGGCAGCCAGGCCTGCTTGGCGTTGCTGGCGGGCATGGGCCGGCCACGGCTGGCGTAGCGCGCTTCGATAGTGGCGAGCCAGTCAGGGTACAGGGTGAGCGGCTGGTCAAAGGCCTCGGCGGCGGCCTGGGCGGTGAGGTCGTCGGCGGTGGGGCCGAGCCCGCCGCACACCAGCACCACCTCGGCGCGGGCGGCACTCTCTTGCAGCACGGCTTTCAAATCGTTGAGGTTGTCCCCCACGGTGACGCGGCGGCGCACCTGCCAGCCCTGCTCCAGCAGGAGGGCGCTGAGCCAGGCGGCGTTGGTGTCCACCACCAGGCCCGTCACTATCTCGTCGCCGGTGCTGATGATTTCGATGCGCATGAAAGGCTCCTCGGGGCTGGCGGTGGGGTTGGGGTGGCCACCTGGGTGGCCGGCTCCATCAGGGCTTGTTGTGTTCGAAGTAGTAGCTGATGCGGGTGCGCGGGTTGAGGTACTCAAACACCGCTGGCGGCAGTCGCTTGGGGTGGATCACCTTGGCGATGGAGAGCTCGGCCTGCTGCAGGTCGATGATGGCGGCCTCCTGGCGCGGAATGCGCGGATCGTACACCAGCACCGAGGGGTAGAGCAGGCGAGAGGTGTTGACCGACATCACCAGCCCCACCTGACCGTTGGAGAGCTGCACCACGCTGCCCGGCGGGTAGATCCCCATCAGCCGGATCAGCATGCCGAGGTAGTCCGGGTTGAACTGGGCCTTGCGCTGCTTGTAGAGACCGCTCAGGGCCGAGTAGGGCACTTTGGCCTGCATGTGGCAGAGGTTATCGTACTCGTTGATCAGCGACACAATCTGGGTCAGCGGGTCGAGCTGCCCCTTCTTGAGCCCCTCCGGCCCGCTGCCGTCCAGGTATTCGTGGTGGTGCAGCACTATCCCCTTCGCCTCGGCCGGGAAGTCCTTGGCCAGGTTGAGCAGATCCAGCCCGTAGCGCGGGTGCTGGGCCATCAGGTTGCGCTCGGGCTTGGTCAGCGGCTCGGTCTTGCGCAGGATCTGGCTCGGGATCTTCAGCTTGCCGATGTCGTGGAACAGGGCCCCCATGCCGACCCGGCGGATTTCGTCGGCCGACATGTTGCACTCCTTGGCCAGCAGCATGCTGAGCACGCTGACGTTGAGGGAGTGGAAGTAGAGGTTGTTGCCATCCTCGCTATCGGAGACCAGGTGCAGCACCATCTCGTCCACCGACAGCAACTGCTCGGTCATGGCGTTGATCAGCTCCTGCGCCTCGCCGATGGCGTTGAGGGGGCGGGACTGGATCTTGCCCATCACGTTGCGCACCTGGGCCAGCGACTGCTGGAACTGCTTCTCGCACTGCTGCAGGTCGCGGCGATACTGCTGCAACTGCTCGATGCGGCGCTCCTTCTCCTGCTGCATCTCGGCCTGACGCTGGGCCGTGTCTGGCGCCTCCTGCGGCTGGGCCTGAACCTGGTTCAGCGGCTTGGGCGGGGCATCGCTCTTGTCCGGAATGATGGTGACGAGCTTGAGACCGAGCCGGCGAATGAGCTCGATCTCCTCTTCGTTCTTGAGTTTGAAGCTGGAAAACAGGAAGGGGTGTTCGCGCCAGCCAAGTGGCAGAGAGACGTAATTGCCGACTTGCAGCCGGTCTACTGAAATCTTGATACCTGTCATTGTCTTGGATGCGAGAGACACATTGAGCCGTATGCTAGTCAAAGGTGGGGGTGAATACAAAAGGTATCTGATGACAGGGTAGTCGCTTTATTATAGGCTTCTGGATGTCCAGACATATTTACCGATGCAGTACAGGGAGTAAGCATGCCGATCAAGATCCCGGATCAGTTACCCGCCGCCGAAGTGCTGGGGCAGGAGAATATCTTCGTGATGACGGAGTCTCGGGCCGTCACCCAGAACATTCGCCCGCTGCGGGTGCTCATCCTCAACCTGATGCCCAAGAAGATAGAGACCGAGATCCAGCTGATGCGGATGCTCTCCAACTCGCCGTTGCAGGTGGACGTGGATCTGCTGCGCATCGACGATCGAGAGTCGAAGAACACCCCCCAGGCACACCTGGAAAACTTCTATCACGACTTCGAACAGGTGCGGGGCAACAACTACGACGGCATGATCATCACGGGGGCGCCGCTCGGGCTGGTGGAGTTCGAGGAGGTGGTCTATTGGCCGCGTGTCGTCGAGATCATCGAGTGGTCCCATCAGCACGTCACCTCCACCCTGTTCCTCTGCTGGGCGGTGCAGGCGGCACTGAAGGCCCTGTACGGCATGGAGAAGCAGACCCACGGCGAGAAACTCTCCGGGGTCTATCGTCACCACAGGCTCGATGAACACGAGCCGCTGCTGCGCGGTTTCGACGATGAGTTCGTGGCGCCTCACTCCCGTTATGCGGCCTTTGACGGAGATCTTATCCGCGCCAACACCGATCTGCAGATTTTTGCCGAATCGGCAGAGGCGGGGGTCTATCTGGCGGCCACCAAGGATTGTCGCCAGGTGTTCGTCACCGGCCATCCCGAATACGATGCGCTGACCCTGGATGGCGAGTATCAGCGGGATCTGGCCGCCGGGCTTGAGCCCGTCATTCCGGTCAACTACTACCCGAACAACGACCCGATCCAGACCCCGCGCGCCAGCTGGCGCAGCCACGGCCACCTGCTGTTTGCCAACTGGCTCAACTACTACGTCTACCAGCTCACCAGCTATCGGGTGGAGGATATCGGCAAGGTCTTCACCTACGACCAGGGTGGCAAGTAATCAGGCGTACTGCTCCAGCCGCTCGGCCAGCTGGTCGAGCCATTGGCGGTGGCAGGCCAGGGTGAACGCCTTGGGTCTGTGAGCCTTGATGGAGGCCATCGCCTCCTGTCGGGGCTGGCCCAGGCTCATCATCAGAGCCGCTGCCACCAGCCCGGTGCGACCGCTGCCGCCCTTGCAGTGGATGGCCAGGTGCTGCCCCTCGCGCAGCAGGGCCAGCAGCTGTGGCAGCGTCTGTTGCCAGGCGAGCTCGAAGGTGGCGTCGGGGGCCTGGTCATCCTCGATGGGCAGGTGAAACCAGCGCAATCCCTCGCGCTCGACCGCCTCGCCAAGGTGGGCCAGCTCGAGGCGGGCCAGTTCGGCGTCAGTCATCAGCGTGATGACGGCGCGGGCGCCGGCCAGCCTGAGCTGATCGAGGGCCAGCGGCAACGCAACCTGCTGGGTGCCGGGGCAGGGGGTCAGCAGCAGCTGGCCGTCGAGGCGCGGCACCTCCTGGCTCCAGAAGGGGTGGGAGGGGTGCATAAAGCTCCTTATGAAGCCAGTGGCTGCGGGCGTGAGCCGGGTTTTGAGTGCGCCAAAGCATAGGGGGCGCGGCCCCGATGTCAATCTGCGTTGTGTTCAGCCCGGTTTACGGGCAGAGTCTAAAAAATTGAGCGGTTCAAGGAGTAAAGATGAGAAACCTGGATCAACTGGATTTGGATATCCTGGCCCATCTGTTTCGCGATGCGGGCATGACCAACAAGGATCTGGCCGCGCTGGTCGGGGTGGCACCGTCCACCTGTCTGGAGCGGGTGCGCAAGCTGCAGCAGGATGGGGTGCTCAAGGGCGCCCACTGCGAGGTGGATTACCAGGCCCTCGGCGGTCACATCCAGGCCATGGTGTCGTTGCAGCTGGCCCGCCACAGCCGCCAGATCATCGATGCGTTTCGCGATGCCATCCTGGCGCTGCCCGAGGTGATCAGCCTGTTCCACATGGGCGGCAAGGATGATTTCCTGGTGCATCTGTGCGTCTCTGACACCGAACACCTGCGCAACTTCGTGTTCGATCACTTCACCTCCCGCGAGGAGGTGGTGCATCTGGAGACCTCGCTGGTGTTCGAGCACAAGTTCAGCCGCTCGCTGCCCTGCTTCCTCAACACCTGATGCCCCGCCTGTCTCCTACAAAAAACCCGCCAATCGGCGGGTTTTGTTTTTATGGCGCTCAGTTCAGCACGGTGCGGGTGTCCGGCGCCGTCCGGTAGAGCCCCTGCTGGTAGGCGAGGCTGCCCCAAAGCGCGAGGCCGAGGGCCGCGTCCTTCATGGTGGCCGGCTGTGGCGCCGGGGTGAGCGTCTCTGTCGCATCCTCATAGATGAAGCCTTCCGGCGCCCGCTCCGGCTGCAGGATCACCACGTCCTTGCCGCGCATCAGGGCGAAGTTCTTGTCGTACTGCATGATGGCGCGGCCCGGCCAGTCGGCGGGCATGCGGGTCAGATCCTTGCCGAGCATGGGGTAGTCGGCGCTGATCCCCATCAGGGAGAGCAGGGTCGGTGCCATGTCGATCTGGCTGACGATGCGGGGATCCTGTCTCGGCGCTATGCCGTCACCCACGATCACCCCCGGAATGTGGAAGCGGGGGATGGGCACCAGGCTGGCGCCGCTGACCCGGCTGTCGTGATCGGCGATGACCAGGAACAGGGTGTCCTGCCAGTAGTCCGACCGCTTCGCCTTCTTGAAGAACTCGCCGATGGCGTAGTCCGCATACTTGGCGGCGTTGTTGCGGGTCTGCTTGGGCTGCTCATAGAGGGCGATGCGATCGTCGGGAAACTCGAACGGATCGTGGTTGCTCGAGCTGAACACCAGGCTGAAGAAGGGTTTGCCCTGTTTGTGCAGGGCCTGGAAGGTCTGGTTGGCCTTGGCCATCAGATCTTCGTCAGAGGCGCCCCAGGAGCCCTCGAACACCGGGTTCTTGAAGTCCTTCTGCTCGACTATGGTGGTGAAGCCGTTGCCGAGGAAGAAGCTGCGCATGTTGTCGAAGTGGCTCTCGCCGCCGTAGATGAAGCTGGTGTCGTAGCCCCGCTGTTTGAGCAGATCGGCGATGGTGAAGAAGTTGGTCTGGCTCTTGCCAAGCTTGACCACGGCCTGGGCCGGGGTCGGCGTGAAGCCGGTCAGCACCGCCTCGATGCCGCGCACCGAACGGGTGCCGGTGGCGTAGAGTTGCTCGAACGCCCAACCCTGTTTCGACAAGGCATCGATGTTGGGGGTGAGCGGCAGGCCGCCGAGGGAGCCGACGAACTGGGCGCCCAGGCTCTCCTGCAGCAGGATCACCAGGTTCTTCGGCTTGCCGCCGTAGCTGGCCTCGTTGAAGGTCTGGCTGGGCAGGGTGTCGGAGCTGAACTCATGGGATTCGCGGCCGCTCTCCTGGCGTACCAGGTCCAGGATGCGTTGGCGGGGCAGCTCACCGTAGAACTGGCTGGCATCCTCCTCGGCCCGCATCTGCTTGATGGCGAAGAAGAGGGAGTAGGAGGAGTTGACGGTGAGCGCATTGACCAGGGGATCGCTGGCAAATGCCACCATGGCCGGGTTGAGGGCGCGGTGGCCCAGGCTGGAGCGGGCACCGAGAAAACCGATGGCCAGGATCAGCAGGGCAAACGCCGGACGCAGATACCAGCGCGGGAAGCTGATGCCGCGCAAAAGACGGCCGCTCAGCCACCAGCCGCCCGCCAGCACGGCGCAACTGAACACCATCGCCAGCAGCAGCTCGCCCTTGCGGCCGGCCCACAGCATGGCGAACACCTCTTTGGGATAGATGAGGTACTCCACGTAGAGGCGGTTGGGGCGTACCCCGTACTCGGTCACGAAGGAGGGGGTGGAGATCTCCAGGAAGAGCAGCAGCCAGAGCCCCAGGGTCAGCCAGACCCGGATGAACTGCAGCCAGGCACGGCCCACGGCATGGGGGCCGGCCAGCAGCAGGGTGAATACGGCGGGCACGCCCCATAGCCAGCAGAGAGTGGCGAAGTCGACCCGCACTCCCTGCAGCAGCATCTCCTGCCAGCCGGCGACGGCGTCGACCCGCTCCAGTTGCCAGAGGCCGAGGGCGAGCCGGCTGATGGAGAGAGAGACGAGCGCGATCAATGAAAAAACGGCGATGGGCCAAAACGGTCCCAGCCATCGTCTGATAGTGGTCATTGTTGTTCCTACAAGCCTGTTTGCACCCGTCCACGGGCGCATTGTTTTTATATTGCAGGGTTATGACAGTGGTGGCGGGCAAAGGTTGCGTCGGGATCGTGCGAAAGCGCAACTTTTGGCACGTTTTATGATATTTCTGTGATGGCGGACAAGGGTTGTAGACAGCAGAAACGACTGGAAAAACTGTGATCCTGCCTGCAAAGCGAGGGCGGGGGCTTATCTATAATGGCGCCGATTTTTCTCAATCGGAGCCGAAGGGATGCCGGTCTTTATCGATGTGGAATATTTGCAGGGGTGGAGCCTGTTCGTGGTGCTCTCGGACGGTACCACGGGGGCGCTGGATCTCGCCCCCTGGCGCACCCAGCCGCTGTTCGCGGCGCTGGATTCGGAGCGGCGCTTCGCCCGGGTCTTCATCAATCGTCACCATCAGCTGGAGTGGCCCGCCGGCTGCATCCTGTCGGCTCACGAGGTCTATCACCTGATCAAGCCCATCGACGAGCGGGAGGCCTTCAGCTAACTCCCTGTTTTTGTGAGCCATCACAAGATTACTGTAACGGGAATGTTTGAGCGTTTGCCTTCCTCACCCAATTTGGGTAAAACCTGCGCAACATTTTGCCAACCCTGGCCTGGTTTCGCTTCTCAGGGCTTGCCGCCATCGTGCCGCAGGCCTTTTTTGCAGCCTGACGGCAAACCTTCCAGCAACTGAATGGTTTGGCGATTGGAATTAAAACAACAACATAAACAGAGAGATAAGGAAAGAGTATGGCTTGTCATATGCGCACCCCGCTGGCCCTGCTGGTGGGTGGCCTCGCCTGTCACGGCGCCGCCGGTCAGGAGGCCGTCCAGCAACTGGAACCCATGGTGGTGGTCGCCAGTCGCCCCGCCAGTACCCTGGAGGTGACCCTGGATCCAAAAAAACCGGGCTCCCCCATGCCGGCGGCCGACGGCGCCGGTTACCTCAAGAACGTCACCGGCATGAGCATGGTGCGCAAGGGGGGTCTGGGTGGCGATCCCGTGCTGCGGGGGATGGGCATGTCCCGCCTCAACGTGCAGATGGATGGCGGCATGCTGGCCGGTGGCTGCGGCGGCCGGATGGATCCACCCACTGCCTACGTCTTTCCCCAGTCCTTCGACCGGATCCGGGTGCTGAAGGGGCCGCAATCCCTCGAGCAGGGGGCCACGCTGGCGGGGACCGTGCTGTTCGAGCGGGACAGGCCCGAGTTCACCGCCCCCGGCGTCAAGGCCGAGGCGTCGGCGCTCTATGGCAGCTTCGGGCGCGACGACCAGATGCTGGACGCCACGGTAGGGACGCCGCAGGGCTATCTGCGCGGCCAGTTCACCCACTCCGACAGCGATGACTATCGCGACGGCCACGGCGACAAGGTGCGCTCCTTCTACCGGCGCGAGAACGGCACCGCCCAGCTCGGCTGGACGCCCAGCGAGCACACCTGGCTCGAACTCACCGCCGAGCGCAGCAACGCCCGCGCCGCCTATGCGGATCGCACCATGGACGGCCCCATGTTCGATCGGGAGTCTTTCGGCCTCAAGCTCAGGCAGGAGCAGATCACCACCCACTGGCAGCGCAGCGAGCTGACCCTGTGGGACAACGACATCGACCACATCATGGACAACTTCAGCCTGCGGCCGAACAGCGGCATGAAGATGCTCTCCAACCCGGATCGGCGCAACACCGGCGGGCGCTGGGCCAACGACATCACCCTGCCGGCCGACTGGCTGCTGACCGCCGGGTTCGATACCAACCGGGATCAGCACAGGGCCCGCAGCGGGGTGGACTACGCCAGCCAGCCGCGCCAGCGCACCCTGCGTTTCGAGCAGCAGGGGGGCTTTGCCGAGCTGGGCCGTCAGCAGGGGGCCCACAGCTACAAGGGGGGCTACCGGCAGGACAGGGTCGAGACCACCCGGTACGGCGCGGGGGATCAGACTCTCTACAGCGATACCCTGACCCTGGACAGCGGCTTTGGCCGCTACGAATACCAGTGGTCGCCGGCCTGGTCGAGCTACCTGGCCTGGGGTCAGGCCAAGCGGGCGCCGGACTACTGGGAGCGCAGCAAGGACAGCGTGCCCTTCACCCTCAACCCCGAGCGCAGCCGCCAGTGGGATGCTGGGCTGGCCCTGCGCAGCCGCGATCTGGATCTGACCCTCTCCCTGTTCAGCGCCGACATTCAGGACTATCTGCTCTACAACAACAAGTCGAACAAGGTGCGCAACATCGACGCCCAGACCCGCGGCGGCGAGCTGGAGGGGCGCTGGCAGTTTGCCGAACAGTGGCGCCTCGATGGCGGCCTGGCGGTGGTCTATGGCGAAAACCGCAGTGACAACAAGCCGCTGGCCCAGATGCCGCCCCTCGATGGCAAGCTGGCGCTCGGCTGGCAGCCGGCCGAGGCGTGGAACCTGACCCTGCTGGGCCGCGCCGTGGCCGCCCAGGAGCGGGTCGATGTGGGTTCCGGCACCGTAGCCGGCCAGGATCAGGGGGAGACCCCGGGCTTCTTCACCATGAACCTGAGCGCCGCCTGGCAGTTCCACCCGGGCTGGCAGCTGTCGGCCGGGGTGGACAACCTGTTCGACACCTTCTACTACGAGCACCTCTCCAAGTCGGTGCACGCCAGTCAGGCCGGGCTGGGCTACGAGCAGGTGGGGCGCATTCCGGAGCCGGGCCGTGCCTACTGGCTCTCCCTCAGCTATCGCTTCGCCTCGGCCGGCGTGCTCTGAGCGGGGATTAGCTAACCGGCTGAATCGGGTAACGTTTTCAGTCACAGACCCGTGCGGGCTGGGTCGCTATCATGGCCCCAGTGCGACGCTTTGGGCGTCGATACCACCACAGCGGGAACATAACAATGAAACAAGGAACGTTGCGTCGTGGCGGCCTCATCGGGGCCGCCCTGTTACTGACGGCTTGCGGCAGCGGAGGCGGGAGCGGCTCCAGCAAGCCCCAGCCCCCGGTCACCAACCCGCCGCCGGCCACCGCCAGCCGCGCCTGCTACGGCAATGATCAGCCGGCCTGCAACCTGCGCACCTACCAGGTGATGGTGGAGTCCTTCGTCGACGGCGACGGCAGCACCAACTACGGTGTCGGCTACGGCCCCTCCCAGCACAACGGCGATCTGCAGGGGATTATCGACAGCCTGGATCACATCAAGAGCCTCAACGTCAACGCCATCTGGCTGACCCCGGTGTTCGACTCCTGCGCGGGGCAAGGCGGTGACGACAAGCTGGATGCCACCGGCTACTTCGCCTGCGACTTCTTCAACGTGGACCCCAACTTCGGCAGCAACGCCCAGCTTAAAAAATTGGTGGACGGGGCGCATCAGCGCGGTCTCTACGTCTTCCTAGACGGGGTGTTCGGTCACGTCAACAAGGTGGGGGTGAGCAAGCCCTCCCCCGAGGGGCGGCTGCCCGCCCTCAAGAGTGGCGGCGCCGGCTACCCGGGCCAGCTGGTGGATTACAGCCAGCCAGAGAGCCTGGCCTACTTCAAGGAGGTGGCCCGCTACTGGGTCGAGCAGTACGGCATCGACGGCTGGCGCCTCGATCAGGCCTATCAGCTCGATCTTGACGACTGGCGCGCCATTCGCAGCGAGGTGGAGCGGGCCAGCGCGGCGCGCAAGGCCGCCGGCCAGCAGTGGGGCACCCTCGGCTATATGGTCGGGGAAGTGTGGAAAGGGGCCGACGAGATCCGCGCCCAGGCGTACGGGCCGAGCGACAATCCGGTGCTCTCCTCGGCGTTCGACTTCCCGCTGCGCTACGGCCTGGTGCAGGCGCTGGCGGTGGAGGAGTCCGGCAAGGGGGGGCAGGGGGCCAGCGTGCTCGATGCCAGCTGGAACAAGGTGGAGAACTACCCGGACCACGCCATGCCCAACCTGATGCTGGGCAACCACGATCTGGTGCGCTTCGGTGATCTGCTGGAGCGCGGCAACTTCAATCCGGCGGATTACTGGCAGCGCCACAAGGCGGCCTTCAGCTTCCTGGCGGCACGCTCCGGCCCCATCACCCTCTACTACGGCGAGGAGTTTGGCGACGAGGTGCCTGGCTTTGCCAATCAGGTGGGCGGCGACTGCGCCGCGCAGGGGCTCTGTGACGATCACGTGGCCCGCAGCGATGGCAAGGTGCCCGGCGTCACCGGCTTCGTGCCGAGCAGCGAGCAGGGCGAGCTGAAACAGTGGCTCAGCCAGCTGCTGGCCCTGCGCGCCGCCCACCCCGCCCTCTATCAGGGGGAACGGGTCAAGCTGGTGGCCGAGGGCAGCGTCTATGGTGACATCAAGCAGACGGCGGCGGAGCAAGTAGTCTACCTGCTCAACGTCTCCACCACGCCCCAGAGCTATGCGGTGCCGGCCAGCAAGCTGCGCAGTGGCAGCGCCCTGGTGGATCTGCAGAGCGGCGAGCGCCTGGCCATCGGCGGCAGCAGCGTGACGGTGGACTTGCCGCCGCTCACCGGCCGCTTCCTGCTGGTGCGCTGAGGCTGGTAAACAACAAGGGCTCCGTGATGGAGCCCTTGTTCATTGGGACGTTACTTCTCGATGCCGCTGCCGAGCTCGTCCTGATGGGGGGTGGCCTGACTGTTGCCATTGCCGTGCCGCCAGCTCTCCAGCCGGTTGTGCACCCCGCGACGCAGGCCTTTGAAGCTGGTCTCTAGGTAGTCCACCCCCACCAGGATGGAGAGGGTGACGCCGGTGAGCAGCAGCGCCTGGTGCAGCATCTGCATGCCGATGAGGGCGCCGAGGGCCGCCAGCATCCAGACGGTGGCGGCGGAGGTGACTCCCAGTACCTGGCCATCCCGGGTCATCATCACCCCGGCGCCGAGAAAGCCGATGCCGGTGATGAGCTGGCCCAGTACCCGCGCCTGATCGGCGCTCTGAGGGCTGACGGCGGCACCGATGGCGAGAAAACAGTAGGTGCCGAGGATGATGAGCGAGGAGGTGCGGATGCCGACCGGTTTGCCGCGCAGCTGCCGCTCCAGCCCCACCAGGGTGCCGCACACCAGACAGACCAGGATGTTCTCCCAGCCAAGGGGCGCTATGTCCCACCAATCAGTCGTCATCATATCCACCTCTGCTCTCGATGCTTGTTATCCGGCCGCGCTCTGCCCCCGGTTTTCCAGCCGCTGGCGGAAGGCCCGGGCGAGGCGCTCGTAGAGGTCCTTTGCCTCTCTGTCCTCAATATCGCCACGTATCCAGGGATTGTCGATGATTTCCAGCAGCACGCAGTCACGCCCCTGCTGGCGCAGATCGACCCCGAACAGGCCGTTGCCGAGCTGATGGACGGCGCGGCGGGCGGTCTGCAACACCCGCTCCGGCACCTCGTTGAGCGGCAACGCCTCGATGCGGCTCATGTCGAGGGGGTGTTTGCGGCGGCGGATGCGATTGCCGGGCTCGGGGCGGAAGCGGCGGCAGGCAAACAGCGGCGAGCCGTCGAGAAAGCCGATGCGCCAGTCAAACTCGGCGGGGATCCGGCTTTGCACCAGCAGCAAGGCGGAGCGCCCCAGCCCTTCGTCCAGCAGGCGAGCCAGCTGCTGCTCGTCGCTGGCCATAGCCAGATCGCGCCCCTGCGCCCCGTCGGGTACCTTCACCATCAGCGGCAGGCCGAGCCGCTGCACCAGCTCGTCCACGTGGTGGCGGCCGCGGCGGGTCACCACCATGGTGGGCGGCATGGGCACGCCGCTGCGCACCATCAGCTCGTAGAGGTAGAGCTTGTTGCTGCAGGCTAGGATGGCGCGGGAGCTGTCGATCACCGGCATCTTGAGCTGCTCGGCGCGGCGGGCAAATTCGAAGGTGTAGTGGCCGACCGCGGTCTCGGAGCGCAGCCAGAGGGTGTCGAACTCCGGCAGCCGCTCGATGGCGGACGGCGCCAGGATCTCGGCCCGGATCCCCTGGGCCGCGGCCGCCTGGACGAAGCGATCCAGCGCCAGCGCATCGCTGCTGGCACGGCCGTCGTTGGGGTCGACCAGGATGGCGAGCTGGTAGAGCGGCGCCGCCTGCTCCTCGTCGCCGGTGCCCACCAGCGCCTGGGCGTGGTGCAGCATCAGCGTCTGCTCGCTTGGGCTCAGTGCCAGCGGCGACAGGCTCTGCTGCTGGCGCACCGACCAGCCGTGGCGGCCGCGCTTGAGGGTCAGCTCCTGCAGCGGCAGCTGGCTGAGGCCGTAGTAGTAGCGGGCCAGCCCCGCCAGCTCGCTCTGCTCGCACTGGCCGAAGATGGCGCGCACCCGGATCCTGTCCTCGCTCTGCTGGGCCAGCCAGCCCTGCAGCTTGCGCCACAGCTTGGCCGGCGGCTGCTGGGGTTGCAGCTGGCTGATGGCCTGCAGGCCCGGCAGGCAGTGATGACCGCGGGCCTGGGCCAGCAGCGAGCAGTAGTAGCCGGCACTGAGGTGCTCCAGATTGCGGCAGAGGTTGATGATGCGGGGGCGGCCGCCGGTGGTGGGCACCCCGTGTTGCAGGTAGGTGCGGGCGGTCAGCAGATAATCGGCATGGCAAGGCCAGTCGCCCAGCTCTTCGACGATGACGTAGGTACTCATTTTTTCGGCTCCACAGATGAAACTGCCTTAAGCGGCAGGATCCCCAGTGGGCTTCGATGCACCGACAAGCACGACAATGGCGCGAGGGGAAACAAGAGGTTACAGTGCCTAATATGCCGCCTTGGTAACTTGTGATACAAGTCGCATTTTTGGTGATGAAGATAAATAACCGAACAAGGATTCCCCGTGTTGACCGTGCGCGCGGCCCGGACCGATGATCTGGGCGCCATCGTTAAGCTGGAACGCTACTGTTTTCCCCCCGAAGTCGCCTTTGGCCGCAGCCGCTGGCACTATCTGCTGACCCAGGCCAAGGGGCGCACCCTGCTGGTGCTGGACCAGCAGGAGCAGCTGATGGGCTACCTCTGTTTGCTGGAGCACAGGGGCTGGGATCGGCTGATCATCCAGACCCTCGCCATCCGCTGGACCATCCGCCGCCAGGGCTGGGCTCGCCGCCTGCTGGAGCAGGTGATCCGGGAGGGCAAAGAGGCCGGCTGGGGGGCGATCCGGCTGGAGGTGGGCGATGCCAATGAAGAGGCGCAGGCGCTCTATCGCGGGCTGGGTTTTCGGCCAAGGCAGAAGCTGCTGGATTATTATGGCCACGGTCAGCATGCCCACCGGCTGGTGCTGAAGCTGGCCGGAGAGAGGAGAGAAGAGGAGAGGGGATGAGCTGCGACAACTGCCTCGCCACCGCCATCAGGGCCAAGCTGGGGCGCTGCCCGGTCTGCGCCGGCCAGACCTTCGCCATCGGCCTGGTAGGCTGGCTGGTCTGGTGGTGGTGTGGCGCCGACACCTCGGTCAATGCCCTCACCGGCCTGCTGTTCGCGTTGGGGGGATCGGGCCTGTTTTTGCTCCACCTGCTGGTGTTCATCTGGCGCAAGGCGAGCGGGCGTGAATTGAGCGACGAATAGATCAGATTGATTTCAAACAGATAAATAACAATAGCGCTGTAGAAATGGAGGTTCAGATGATTGCAATGGTAACGGGCGCCTCGTCCGGTTTTGGTGAATCCATCAGCCGTCAGCTGGTGCAGGCAGGCTACAAGGTGATCGGTACCGGTCGCCGCGGCGAACGGCTGGCCACCCTGGCCGACGAGCTGGGCGCCCAGTTCCTGCCGCTGGTGTTCGACGTGCAGGACAAGGCGGCCACCCGCGCCGCCATCGACGGGCTGGCGGTCGAGTGGCGCGAGGTGGATCTGCTGGTCAACAACGCCGGGCTGGCGCTGGGGCTGGAGCCGGCCCACAAGGCAGACCTTGAGGACTGGGAGCAGATGATCGCCACCAACATCAGCGGCCTGACCCTGCTCACCCGCCTGTTGCTGCCGGGCATGGTCGAGCGCAATCGCGGCCACGTCATCAACATCGGCTCCATCGCCGGCACCTACCCCTATCCGGGCGGCAACGTCTACGGCGCTACCAAGGCGTTCGTGAAGCAGTTCAGCCTCAACCTGCGCGCCGATCTGGCGGGCACCGCCATCCGTGTCACCAACGTGGAGCCGGGTCTGTGCGGCGGCACCGAGTTCTCCAACGTGCGCTTCCACGGTGACGACGCCAAGGCGGCCACCGTCTATCAGGGCGTGCAGGCGATCCAGCCGGAAGACATCGCCAATACCGTGCTCTGGATCAGCCAGCAGCCGGCTCACGTCAACATCAACAGCATCGAGATCATGCCGGTGGCGCAGACCTTCGGCCCGCTCCATATCAGCCGTCGCTGATGGCTGCTGCGGATGAAACAAGAGAGGCTCCCCTGGGAGCCTCTCTGTTTTGGGGCCTGTTTACAGGCTCATGATCTTCTTGAACTCCTCCGGCGAATACTTCTGCTCGGTGCGCTTGGTGAGATCCGTCATCAGCTTGTAGCGCAACTCTTTGGCCATCTGATAGCTCTTCTCCAGCTGGCTATAGGAGTAGTCGGATGCCAGCCCGATGGCGGTGGCCTTGTCGCCGGCATAGGCCTGCTTCAGGCTCTGGTCGAGCAGGGCCACCTCCTTGTAGAGCTTGCTGCTCTCCTTGCTCCAGACGCCGCGCAGCAGCGGCAGGTATTTGTCCGGATCGGCGCTGGCCAGCGCGGTCAGGCTGCGGAACTGCCAGTAGGCGGAATCATCGGAGTAGCTGTCGCTGCCGGAGCGATAGGGCAGGGGATAGGACTCCAGGGTGTTGTAGAGCGGCACCATCACGGATTCGGCCAGCACGCCGTAGCTCTGCCAGATCAATCCCTGCAGCTCTTTGGGCATCTCCTTGCGCAGCTGGATGACGTGGGATTCCAGCTGGCGATCGATGCGGATCGGCCGCTCTGCCTTGCCCGCCAGCGGCGTGCCCTCATAGGTGGCGCTCAGCAGTTTGGCGACGTCCGGCACGGCGATGGGGGCATCCGGCTTCATGAAGAGCGGATATTGCGCCTGGCGGGTTGGCTGCTTGTGAGAGGCCGTCAGCATCTTCTGGCCGAGCCACTCCCGATCCACGTTGTAGGGGTCGGCAATCACCCCGAATGCCTTGGCGAAGTTGAACTCTTTCGGGTCGGCGTTATCCAGCAGTTTGTGCTCGCGTACAAACTCCAGCAATCTGGGCGAGTGCAGCACGTCGGCGCCGTCGAGATTGACGCCGTGGATGCGCAGGCCGTTGGCCACCATGGCGTAGCTGTCGTCCGGCACCCGCACCGCGATCCAGTGGTGGCCGGAGCCGATCTCCATCAGCCAGGCCTCGTTCACATCCGCCAGATAGAGGCTGTTGCCCTCACCGGCGCCATATTGCTCCACATAGCGGCCGAGCAGCTCGACCCCCTCTTTGGCCGTCCTGGCCTGCGGCAGGATCAGGGTCGGGATGATGGCCTCGATGACCCCCTTCTCAATCAGTGGATCGGCCTTCTGGGCCTTGTCGTTGACCTCGGCGCTGGTGGTGGCCGAGATGGCGACGTTGGCCTCGTTGATGCCGCGCTCCTCGTAATACTTGCCATCCGGGTCGCTGCCGGCGGCATCCCAGTCACGGATGGCGGAGTAGGCCAAGAAGGCCTTTGGCATCGGCACTTCCAGCCCGTTACCCAGTTTCCAGATTGTGCCCTCGTTTTGCTGCGCGGGCCGGAAGGCCAGGTACTTGTTCCAGTTGTTGACGCCAAAATCCTCGTTTCTGGCGATCATCACGCTGCCATCGGCACTGGCGCCCTTGCCGACGATAAGGCCGGTACAGGCGTCGGCACTGGTGCCAAGCAGGGTGAGCAGGGTGGCGGATAGAAGACTCAAGGTGTGTTTTTTCATGGGATTGCCCGAAGCGTAACTGTGAGTGAAAGCCAGGCGGTGGGATGCAGGTCTGCCGCAGTGCGATCGGCCGCCGATACGCTGCCGGGGGATCGTGCTGCTCATGGTCGATGACGCAAACATTTCATCCATAACACTGCTTGCTGGTCGTTTTGTGCGCCGAAATTGTATGTCTCACTGGTTGTTTGTTTTGTGATCTATGAGTCGTTCCTTTGCTTTGTCTGGTAAAGCGTAAAAAAGGCAGCTATATGCACCAGAACCTGCCGATTGGGCAGCGTAGCGTCATGATTCTGACGTCTAGATGGCCATGGATCAGCTCGCAAGCCCGTACGAGCCGGGATCTGCGCCAATCTGGCAAGTTGGCCTGCAACTTGCTGGTTTTATTGCCAATGATTGGGCCTGGCGCCTCATGCCATCGAATCAGCGACCTCGTCATGCCGGATCGGCATGCAGACTGGAGCCCCCATGGATATCAAACCCTACAGCCAGCAGCTTGCCCAGAGCGCCTCCAACAACCGCGCCCTCGCCACCCTCAGCAGCGCCGACAGCGGTCAGGGAGGCGGCTGGGCAGATCTGGTCAACCTCTCCTCCCAGCGGATAACCGGCCAGGCCCAGCAGGCGCTGACCTATGAACACCTGGCCAAGAACAGCAAGCTGCCGCCGGCGCTCGACATGAGCTCCGACAAGGGGGGCGTGCTGCAGCAGCTGGTGGACAAGGTGCTCGGCTTTGATCGCAAGCAGTTCAACGAGATAGAAGAGAAGCTCAAGGCGATTGCCGACAACAAGCAGCTGAGCGCCGAGGAGCGGGCGGAGCAGAGCAAGCCGCTCAACGAACAGCGGGACGCCATGCTGCAGGATGCCATGGACCGCCTCACCGGCAAGAAGAGCAGCAAGGAAGAGAGCAAGAGCGCCTGAGCAGCGGAATGACTCGAACGGCAATCCATGGTCGGTGGGGGCAAGCCCTTGCCCCCACCGACCACAGTGAATGATCTGCCCTGCCGGCAACCCGCATCCGCGGTGCAATGTGAGGGCGGGTCTGCGTTCTTTGACCTGTGGGGGCCACAGGCGCACAATCCCTCTGCATGCATTCAACCGAGGGCTCTGCCGTGTACAACTTCCAATATGCCAATCCCACCCGCGTCTGTTTCGGTGAAGGCCAGATCGCCAAACTGCCCGAACTGATCCCGGCCGGCAGCCGCCTGCTGGTGCTCTACGGCGGCGGCAGCATCAAGCAGAACGGGGTCTATGACCAGCTGACCCAGGCGCTGGCAGGCCGGGAGTGGCTGGAATTTCCCGGCATCGGCGCCAACCCCCAGTACGACCAGTTGATGGAGGCGGTGGATCTGGTCAAGCGCGAGCGCATCGACTTCCTGCTGGCGGTGGGCGGCGGCTCAGTGGTGGACGGCAGCAAGTTCGTGGCCGCCGCGGCCCGCTTCGAGGAGGACGATCCCTGGGAGATCCTGCTGCACAAGGCCCCCGTCAAGGCGGCGCTGCCGCTCGGCTGCGTGCTGACCCTGCCGGCCACCGGCTCGGAGAGCAACCCGGCCGCCGTGGTGAGCCGGGGGGAGGCCAAGCTCTCCTTCATGAACCCGCTGGTGCAGCCGGTGTTTGCGGTGCTGGATCCCACCACCACCTACAGCCTGCCGCCGCGCCAGGTGGGCAACGGGGTGGTGGATGCCTTCGTCCATATCCTCGAGCAGTACCTCACCTTCCCGGTGGGGGGCGAGGTGCAGGACCGGCTGGCGGAAGGCCTGTTGCAGGTGCTGGTGGACAACGGCCCGCGGGCGCTGGCGGAGCCCACCAACTACCAGGTGCGCGCCAACCTGATGTGGGCGGCCAGCCTGGCCCTCAACGGCCTCATCGGCCGCGGTGTGCCGCAGGACTGGTCCACCCACGCCATCGGTCACCAGCTCACCGCCCTGCACGGGCTGGATCATGCCCAGAGCCTGGCGGTGGTGCTGCCCTCCCTGCTGCGGGAGCAAGCGGCCCAGAAGCAGGAGAAGCTGGCCCAGTTCGCCGAGCGGGTGTGGCACTCCAGCCGCGAGGACAAGGCGCTGCGCATCGAGGAGGCGATCATCCGCACCGAGCAGTTCTTCCAGCAGATGGGGGTGGGCACTCGCCTCGCCGACTATGGCCTGGATGCGCGCTGCATCCCGGGGATCTGCTCCAACCTCAAGCTGTTCGGCCTGACCGCCCTCGGGGAGCAGCAGGACATAGATCCGGACAAGGTAGCCAGGATCCTCTCCCACGCGCTGTAAGTCATCCTGGCAACCATAGTGGCGCGGATCCTCTCCCACGCCCTCTGATCACCGGCTGGTCAACGGAAAAGAAAGCGCCCCGATCATAGGGGCGTTTTGCATGGTGGCGCCGGGCGCTTACTCGGCGCTGCGGTCCAGCTCTCGCTCCAGCGCCGCCGCCTTCTGGCGGGCCGGATGAGTGTTGAGCCGCTGCCAGTAGGCCTGCAGGTGCGGGAACTGGGCCAGTTGGCCGCTCTGGGCCAGCAGATCCACCAGGAAGGAGTTCAGGATGTCGGCACCGGTGAGGCGATCGGCCACCAGATAGCGGCGGCTTGCCAGCACCTCATCGAGATAACTCAGCACCTTGGCGCTCTCGGCTTTGGCGTAGTCCGGTAGGAAGCGCATCGGGCTGCCGTCCTTGCGCACGAACATGTCGAGCAGCAGCGGCAGAATGCCCGAGCTCTCGGCGAAGTGGAGCCACTGCAGGTACTCGGCATAGTCGGGGCTATCTTGAGCCGGTGCCAGCCGTTCCGGGGCGTGGCGGGCGATCAGGTATTCGGTGATGGCGCCGGATTCTGCCAGCACCCGGCCGTCGAACTCGATGACCGGCGACTTGCCGAGGGGGTGGATGGCTTTTAGCTCGGGCGGCGCCAGAAAGGTGGTGGCGTCGCGCTGATACGCCTTGATCTCATAGGGCAGGCCCAGCTCTTCGAGCAGCCAGATGATGCGCTGGGAGCGGGATTTGTTCAGGTGGTGCAGGACTATCATGAATACCTCGACGCAGTGACAAGAAGCGGTAGTACGCAGCGGCGCGGCGACGGGTTCACCGCTGCAGCTAAAAAAGAGCGGGCTGATGCCCGCTCCCGCACCGTTTGCGTCAGGCCTCCAGCGCCTGATCCAGATCCGCCAGTATGTCCTCGATGGCCTCGATCCCCACCGACAGCCGGATCATCTCAGGTTTCACCCCGGCCTTGGCCTGCTCCTCTTCGCTGAGCTGGCGGTGGGTAGTGGAGGCGGGGTGGCAGGCCAGGGACTTGGCATCGCCGATGTTGACCAGCCGCTTGAAGATCTTGAGCGCATCGTAGAAGCGCACCCCCGCCTCGTAGCCCTCTTTCAGGCCGAACGAGAGGATGGCGGAGGGGCGGCCGGCCATGTACTTCTCCGCCAGCAGGTAGTGGGGGTGACCCGGCAGCCCGGCGTAGCTGACCCAGGCTACCTTGGGATGGTGCTTGAGGTGGTGGGCCACCTGCAGGGCGTTGTCCACGTGGCGCTCCATGCGCAGGCTCAGGGTCTCCAGCCCCTGCAGCAGCAGGAAGGCGTTCATGGGGGCCAGCGCCGCGCCGGTATTGCGCAGCGGCACGGTGCGCACCCGCCCGATGAAGGCGGCCGGGCCGAAGGCCTCGGTGTAGACCACCCCGTGATAGGAGGGCTCAGGCTGGGTCAATTGGGGGAAACGCTCGGCGTGATCCGCCCAGGGGAACTTGCCCGAGTCGACCACCACGCCCCCCAGCGAGTTGCCGTGGCCGCCGACATATTTGGTCAGGCTGTGCACCACGATATCGGCGCCGTGCTCGATGGGCTTGCACAAGACCGGGGTGGCGACCGTGTTGTCGACGATGAGCGGCACGCCGCGGGCGTGGGCCACCTTGGCCAGGGCGGCTATGTCCACTATGTTGCCGGCCGGGTTGCCGATGCTCTCGCAGTAGACCGCCTTGGTCTTGTCGTCGATGAGGGCGGCGATGGCCTCGGCGCTGTCATCCTTGGCGAAGCGCACCTCGACCCCGAAACTCGGCAGCATGTGGGCGAACAAGGTGTAGGTGCCGCCATAGAGCTGGGGGGTGGAGACGATGTTGTCGCCGGCGGCGGTCAGCGCCTGGATGGCGTAGGTGATGGCGGCGGAACCGGCCGAGACCACCAGCGCGGCTATGCCCCCCTCCAGCGCGGCCATCCTCTGTTCCAGCACATCGTTGGTGGGGTTCATGATGCGGGTGTAGATGTTGCCCGGCACCGCCAGGTTGAACAGATCCGCCCCGTGCTGGGCGCTCTCGAACTCGTAGGCCACCGTCTGGTAGATGGGCACGGCGACGGCCTTGGTGGTGGGGTCGTTGGCAAAGCCGTGGTGCAGGGCCAGGGTCGCATCTTTCATCACACACTCCTTGTTGGATGTTGCTGGATAGCAGTCATAGATGGATAGACGTCCAATCTATCAGGCCCTTGGCCGATGTAAACCATCAGATCCGGCAAACCAATCTCGTCGGGGCGTGAGGGAGGCCGGCTCAGAGGCGGCGGCGATACTCCTTGTCGTCGATCTGGTGCATGTCCCACTGCATCAGACGGTTGAGCTGGCTCATGGGATCCTCGATCAGCGGCAGCGGGCGGGGCAGGATCCGCTTGAAGTAACGGCGCAGGATCTGCTGGATCCGGTTCGGTTTGATGGGGTTGGCGTGGCTCATGATGGTGCTCCTGTGCTGTGGTTCTCACGTTCGCCAGCAGTATTGAGCTAAAATGCGGAAGTAAAAACTGATGACTTTCAGCACAAGGATTTCCTCTTTTATGCCCACCAGCCGCCTCTACCAGCAATTCCAACGGCTCGCCCAGCAGCTCGGCTGCGACGAGCGGGAAATAAGCCTCGCCGAGGTGGCGGATCTGCTCTGCTGTACCCCGCGCAACGCCCGCCTGCTGCTGCGTCGCATGCAGGAGCAGGGCTGGCTCGGCTGGTCTGCCGAGGCCGGACGGGGGCGGCGCTCCCGGCTCACCCTGCTGGACAACCAGGAGAGCCTGACCCGACGCCGACTGCGGGAGCTGCTGAGCCAGGGCCAGCTGGCGCAGGCGGTGCGGCTGGCGGAAGATCGCCTCGATCTGCTCACCCCGCTGCTTATCGAACAGCTCGGCCAGGCCACCCGGGCAGGGCGCCAGATCCTGCGGGTGCCCTACTACCGGCCACTGCCCCAGCTGCTGCCCACCGGGCCGCTGCGCCGTTCCGAAATCCACCTGAGCCGCCAGATCTTCAACGGCCTGACCCGGCGAAATGAGGAAAATGGGGAAATCGAGGGGGATCTTGCCCACCACTGGGAGTGCCTCGGCCCCTGCCACTGGCGCTTCTACCTGAGGCCGGCGGTGCGCTTTCACCACGGCCGCGCCCTGACGGTGGAGGACGTGACGGAGAGCCTGCAGAGCCTGCGGGATCGTCCGCTGTTCGCCCATCTGGCGCGGCTGGAGAGCCCCTGGCCGCGTACCCTGGATCTGCACCTCGACAGCCCGGATCCCCTGCTGCCCCACCTGCTGGCCGAGCCGGTGGCCGTCATCTTGCCACGCGAGCTCAAGGGGGAGGCGGGCTTTGCCCTGCAGCCGGTGGGCACCGGCCCCTATCGGGTGACCGCCAACGATCCCATGCACCTGTGCCTGGAGGCATTCGACGACTACTTCGGTCTGCGCGCCCTGCTCGACGAGATCGACATCTGGATGCTGCCGGAGCTGGCGGAGCGGCTGGAGAGCCATCTGCAACTGGGGCGTGACAGCCCCGAGCTCGGCACCATGCGCGGCGAGTCCGAGCTCGAATCGGGCTGCTACTTCCTGCTGCAGGATGAGCGCTCCGGCGCCCTGCAGGATCCCGCCCTGCGCCAGTGGCTGGCCGGCCTGCTCAACCCCATCGCCCTGATGGCGCGGGTTGCCCCCGAGCTGCAGCGGGGCTGGACCAGTGCGCTGGGTCTCTTGCCCCACTGGCGGGAGGCGCAGCCGGCCCCGTTGCCGGCCCCGGCCGAGCGGCCACGCCAGCTGGTGCTGGCCTGCTTCAACCAGCACCTGGAGTTCAACGAGTGTGCCAACGCCATGAGCAGCCTGCTGGCCGAGCAGGGCATCGCACTCGAGGTACGCACCCTGGATTACGGCCGCTGGGTGAGCGGGGCGGACGAGGACGTGGATCTCTGGCTTGGCACCCTCAACCTGGAGCACGAACACGCCTTCGCCCCCTACGCCTGGCTGCAGGGGACCCCGCTGCTGCGCAAGGTGTGGGGCGGCCAGCATGGCCTGTGGCAGGGGCTGACGCAATGGCGTGCCAGCGGCGAGGAGCCGGGGCCGAGGGCGCTGCTGGCCAGCGTGCAGCAACAGGGCTGGTTCGTGCCGCTGTTTCACCACTGGCTGGAGCTGGAGAGCCGGGTCGGGGTGCACGGAGTGCGGATGACGGCGCTCGGCTGGTTCGATTTTCGCAGCGCCTGGCTGCGCCCGGAGCTGGCCGTCGGCGCCGGCGATACGACGGGGGAGCTTGAGTCCAGAGGCGGGCCGCGTTAGCCTGAGCGCGGTCCAACGACAAGGAGTCGATATCCATGCTGGAAATGCAGATCCAACCCCGTTTTCAAGAGACAGATGCCCTCGGCCACATCAACAATACGGTGCCGGCGGTCTGGTTCGAGTCGGCCCGCGACCCGCTGTTTCGCATCTTCTCCCCCGAGCTGGATGTGCACAACTGGCATCTGATCATCGCGGGCTACACGGTGCAGTTCAAACGGGAGCTGTTCTACGGCCAGCAGGTATTGATCAAAACCGGGGTACGCCGCATCGGCTCCAGCTCCTTCACGCTCTGGCAGGAAGCCTGGCAGGAGGGCGAACTGGCGGTGACCGCCGAAACCACCCTGATCCATTTTGACTACCAGTCCCGCCAGTCCATCCCCCTGGGCGATCGCCACCGGGAGGAGCTGCGGGCCTGGCTGATAGAAAGCTAACCTTGGCCCTTCGGCCAATCACAGGACACTTATGCGCAATACCGTGATCGCCCTGAGCCTCGGCCTGGGACTGGGGCTCTGCTCCCTGCCTTCGATGGCGGCCTCCCTCGCCGAGCAGTTCTCCCTGATGGAAAAGGGGGCCGAGAGCGCCCTCGATACCCGTCTGTTCAGCCACGACGGCATAGACATCAAGGCCTGGGTGGATGGCGCTCCCGTCATCATCGCCGTGCCCATCATGAACGAGCAGGGCAAGCAGGAAGGGGAGAGCCGTTACTACTTCAAGGGCGGCAAGCTGTTCGGGGTGAAGGAGCCCGCCGCCCAGTTCGCCTTTGACGACGGCGGCAAGCTGACCCGGTGGCTGGACGAGAAGGGCCAGCCCGCCGAGTTCGTCAGCAAGATGAGCATGCAGCAGCGAGAAGCCTGGCTAACCAAACGGGCGGCCGAGCTGGGCCAGCTGTTTGCGCCGAGCGCCGCCGAACAGAAGGCGGCCAAGGGGGGCGTCAAGCTCAAGGGGGCGGAGCTGGCCCACTGGCTCTGCAACGGCAAGCTGATGGCGCTGGCCGGGGGGGACAAGGTGACCTTCGAGCCGGCCAAGCTCAAGACCCGCGCCGAGGGTATCGAGGGGGAAGTCTCCCTGCGCCAGGAGAAGGGGTGGCAGGATCTGAGCCTCAAGTGCGAGGTGCAGGGAGCCCAGGTGACCCGCCTCACCTGGCAGCCGCTGCCGGGTGCCAACAAGCCGCAGTAAATACGGTTGCAGCAAAGCAAGGGGCCCAGATGTGGGCCCCTTGTTTATTTTGGTTATTTTGGCGGTTACTCACCCAGCCTGAGCCGGGTGAGGGCTTCCACCCGTCGCCACTGGCCGGGCTCGAACCAGCGCGCCAGGATCTCCGGCTGCTGTTCGGCCCGCCGCTCGGCGGGTAGAGGCTTGAGTTCGGCCAGATAGCCGGCCAGCTGCTGCTCGAACCCCTGCTGACTCTCCGTCAACTGGTGCAGCCGGTCCGCCGCCTCCGGCCCCAGCTGCTCGCGCAGCATTGTGTCGCGCTCGGCCGCCGGCAGCCGCTCCAGACTCTGCAGATCGCCGAGCAGGCGGCTGTTGGCCTCCGCCTCCCGAAACCACTGGGGCTGCTCCGCCAGCCAGAGCTCGAGCTCGCTCGCCAGCAGCGGCTTGTCGGCATCGCTGGCCTCCGCCAGCGCCTTGCGGCGCAGGGTCCACTGCTCCATCAGCCGATCCTCGGCAAACAGCTGCTCCTGCTCGGCCGGGGTGAAGCTCTGCTGGCGCAACTGCTCGCGCTCGTCGAACAGCACCTGCAGGCTGGCCAGGCCCGGGTCGGTCGGCACCGTCAGGCTGCTTTCGGCGGCAAGAAAGGCCTCATAGCGAGCCTGCAGCGAGTGATCATCTGACGAGGAAGCGGCCTGCCGGGCCAGGGGGGAGGCCGGCCCGGCCTCTTGCACCGGTGTGGCGGCCGAGGTGGGGCTCGGGGCGGGCCACAGCTGCCAGCCCCCCAGCAGCAGGGCCGCACCCAGCGGAGCGGCCATCAGCCATGCCTTGTTCATAACCCCAGTCTCTGCAGGCGGTTGGCGTGCTGGCGATAGAGGCCGACCGGGTCGGTTTCGAACAGGTGACGAATGCCAAACGACTGGTTCACCTCGTCCAGATGGTTCATCCGGTAGTCGGTGCCGATCACCTTGCCGAGGTGGCTGCTGCACACCCCGACCAGGCCGTCGTTGGGCTCCTTGAAGAAGCTGCCGGTCAGCGCCAGCGCCGGATCCACCGGATCCAGGATGTTGGTCATGGTGCCGCGCCCGCTCCAGGAGAAGTAGTAGACCCCGTTGGCAGCCTGCATGGGCCCTTCGCCGCAATACTGGCTGGGCAACCCTTCCGGATAGCGCTGGTTGAAGCGCTGGGCACCGGCGCTGGTGAGGGCGTCGAGGGCGGCGAGGGGATCCTGCGGCAGCCGGCTGCCCCCGGAGAGCAGCGAGATGACCCCGGACAGGGCCGAGGCGGCGGCCACCGCCAGTTTCTCGGCCACCGAGCCCGGTGCCACGTTGGCGCGCACCAGATCGGCGATCTCCGAGCCGTAGTTGACCCCGCCCACACTGGTGGCGGAGGCGACCAGCTCAGGAGCGACCGAGGCGACGTAGCGAATGGTGGGGCCGCCGTGGGAGTGGCCGATGAGGTTCACCTTCTCCGCCCCCGTGATGGCGAGCACCTGCTGTACCTGCTTGAGCAGCTGCTCACCGCGCAGTTCCGAGCTCTGGGTGGCGGAGACCTGGGCCACGTAGACCCTGGAGCCATCCCGGGTCAGAGCCTGGGGAATGCCGTAGAAGTAGTCGACCCCGAGCAGCTTGTCGAAGCCGAACAGGCCGTGCACCAGCACTATGGGGTAGCGGGTCTGGGTATAACCTGCCGCCTGGCCCAGCATGGGCAGGGCGCACAACAGCACCAATAGCCATTTTTTCATCTTGTCCATCCTTGTGAAGAGAGACTGCCGCAGCGGCAGCCACCGGCATCATGCCGATACCGACCAGCATGGCGGAACGGGACGTTTGCATCTGTGCAAATGATCACCAAACAGACAGATTCAAAAAAGCCCTACCCATATGGGCAGGGCTGTTGGCTGTGCTGACACAACTATCCCTTGTGTTCGCCCCTCACATAAGTTAAATAATAATTATTATCATTTGTGGTGTTGGAGCCTATGTCGGCAAGCTGGGTAAGAGGTTGGGTAGGGACGGGGGAGCGCGACAGCAGCATGGTGCACTGGAAGGTGCAGACCATGAGCGGCAACCACCATTTCGATGCCGGTGAGCACGCCAAGGCGCTCTCCTGCTATCAACAGGCGCTGTGGTTGGCCCGCCAGCAGTTTGCCGACTGGCACGATGTGGACGAGGCGGTGGCCGCGCTGGTGGTGGCCCACCACAACCTGGCGGATCTGCTGGTGGCGATGGCGCTGCCGGATAGGGCCGCCGACCTGCTGTGTCACATCCACGACTGCCTGCTCGCCACCAGCCAGTCCCCCGCCTGCTCCGGAGCCCTGCGGGATGCCGCCCTGCGCCACACCCGCAGCACCCATACCGAATTGCTCGCCTTCGTGCGCAAGCACGGCAGCCACGACGGCATCCGCCGCTGCCTCGGCCAGTGTCTGTGTCAGACCGAGCCAGCCCCGCAACTGCATTAATCACAATAAACAGAGGTGACCATGAGCCATACCCTGCCTGCCCTTGCCTATGCCTACGACGCACTGGAACCCCATATCGACGCGCTGACCATGGAGATCCATCACAGTCGCCATCACCAGACTTACATCAACAACCTCAATGCGGCGCTGGCCGATCACCCCGAACTGGCGGCGTTGCCGGTGGAGGCGCTGCTTGCCCGCTTCGACAGCCTGCCTCTCCAACTACAGGGGGCGGTGCGCAATCACGGCGGCGGTCACGCCAACCACAGCCTGTTCTGGCGGGTGATGAGTCCCCAGGGCGGTGGCGAGCCGGCCGGCGAGCTGGCTGCGGCGATCCAGCGGGATCTGGGCGGGTTGGAGGCCTTCAAACAGGCCTTTACCCAGGCCGCCCTGAGCCGTTTTGGCAGCGGCTGGGCCTGGCTGGTGGTCGATGGTCGCAGCAAGCTGCAGGTAGTGAGCAGCGCCAACCAGGACAGCCCCCTGCAGGATGGGCTGGTGCCCATCTTGGGGCTGGATGTGTGGGAGCACGCCTACTACCTCAAGTATCAGAACAAGCGCCCCGACTACATAGCCGCGTTTTACAAGGTGATCGACTGGAACGAGGTGGCACGGCGCTACGCCGAGGCGCTGGCCTGATTGCTGGAAATACCAAGTCCAATAAAAGAGACCCGCCGGATGGCGGGTCTCTTTTATTGAGGGGTCAGCACACTGCTGGTTGGCGGCGCCGCACTGGTGGCAGCCGGATTATCCACGGGCGTTGCCTCGCTCGGCACGGCGGCACTGCTGGTTGGCGTTGCTGCACTGGTGGCGGTTGCAGCGCTCACTGCCGCTGCCGGCTTGGCCTTCGGCTGATGAGAGGGCGGCTTGATGGGCAGGCAGGGCTGGCTCGCCCCTATGGTGCTCAACGCCTGGCAGGGAACCGGGCCGCCGATGACGATGGGCTCGCCGAGGAACTTGGGCCCCTTGTCCAGCACGTAGAGGTCGAGCAGCCCCATCAGGCGGGCGAACACCTCGCGTACCCGGGTCTTGATGCCCTGATAGGCGCTGGGATCCACGGCGTTGAAGCCGACCGCCTCGATGCCGAAATGGCGGGCGATGAAGATGGCGCGCTCGTTGTGAAAAGCCTGCGAGACCACGGTGAAGTGGGCCTGGCCGAACACCTCCTTGGCCCGCACGATGGAATCCAGAGTCCGGAAACCAGCGTAGTCGCTATAGATGGCGCTGGCCGGAATACCGGCCTGGATCAGGGCCCGCCGCATCTGGCGCGGTTCGTTGTACTGCACGGTGGCGTTGTCGCCGGAGACCAGGATGTAGTCCACCTTGCCGTTGTTGTAGAGCTCGGCGGCGGCCTTGATCCGGTATTTGAAGTAGTGGTTCGGGCTGCCGCCAATCAGGTACTTGGAGGTGCCGAGCACAAGGGCGACCCGGTTGTAGGGCACCGCGTTGACGTCGTCATAGGTGTAGTGACGGGCGTCCGAGACGGTCCACTCGCTGTAGCCAAGCAGGGCGGCGGCAGAGGCCAGCAACAGGCAGAGGCAGGCGAGCAGGATCTTGGCAAACTTCTTCATGCGCGGTGCGGTTCGGGTCTGAAGTAAGAGATGACAGGGGGTCATTCTATTACAAGTTGCCGCCGCGCGTCAGGCTTGATGACCGCAGATGGCGTCACTCGGGCAGAGGTTGTCGCATGGCGGGAATGGCTAACTGATTGATCCTGTGCTGCTTATCATCTTCCAATAAAAAGGGCGGCCATGGCCGCCCTTGGGTATTGATGCCAGCGTCTCAGTGGGAAGAGTCGTTGGCCTTGCACTCGTCGGAGTCCTTGTTGGCCTCCCACCAGGGCAGCAGCTCGCGGCCGAGCCACTGCTGGTAGGCCTCGCTGTCATTGGCAATCAGCTGGTCCAGCTCGGCTTCGAAGGCGCTCATCGCCTGCTGTTGATCCGGGTTGCGCAGGGCCTGGGCCATGGCCAGCCAGCTGGCGCCGCGACCGGTCTCGTTCAGGAAGCGATGCACCGTGTAGGACCAGGAGTAGACCATCTCGCCGCCCTTGTCGTAATCCAGGTGCAGGATGTCGGCCAGGGCCGGACGATCCCCTGCCGGGCGGCCGGCGACGTTGTCCAGACCGCGGGCGAAGCACTGGCCGTGGGCGATGAATTCCGCCAGCCCTTCCGACCACCAGGTGGTGCGGTTGAGCGGGTAGTGGCCGAAGCTGCCGTACTGGTTGAAGCGGCCGTCCAGGTAGTGCACGTACTCGTGGCGCAGGTTCCAGACCTGGAACGCAGGGCGCTTCCACTCCGCCTCGTAGGCGAAGAAGCGGGCCTGGTTGCCGGGGCGAGCCGGATCTCCCTCAATGTAGATACCGCCGTTGTCGGTGGAGACGCCGCCAAACAGGGCGCTGCCGTAGCGTTTCCAGTCGGCGGAGGAGTCGAAGATCACCAGCTCCAGTGCCTCGTTGTGATCGTCTGCCACCGGCTGCCAGCCAGTTTCCATCTGCTGATGGAACTGCTGTTCTTCGGCGCCCAGTTCACGGCAGATCCCCTCGGCCTGATCCATGGTCAGATCCTGGGCTCGCAGGCGCAGGGTCGGCGAGCAGGTGTGCTCGAACGGCAGCACATCCTCCACCCGGATCGGGGTGCAGAGCCCGGCGAAGTCACCGCTGATGCAGGCTTCGCTGGTGCGGTCCGTGTAGGTCAGGTAGTAGGTGGAGAGGGTCAGCGACATGTCTTCCAGCAGATCCTGGCTCTGCTGACCACCGGGGATCAGGTCGTGGTGGCGAACGAGGGTGATGACGGAGTCATCCAGCAGCCTGCGGTAGCCGTCGAGCTCGTCCGGGCGGGTATATCGGGCGACCCGGTAGAGGCGGGTGTAGGCATCCAGCACGTTGTTGAGCAAGAACAGATCGGCGCCATCCCGCCCTTTCCACAACGCGAGTTCGCTCATGCCGAGGGCGTGCAGCTGCTTGCGCAGCTCGCCATCCTGCTGGCGGAAGTCGCTGGCGAAGGGATCGCTGTAGTCGCTGGCGAAGTCGAGGAAGTTGAGCAGATCGAACAGGCCGGTCGCCCAGGCGTGCTGGCCGTTGATCTCGCTGGCATGGCGGGTGCTGTAGGCCAGCATCTGGTTGAACTCGCCGAGCAGGGTACCAAAGCGGCTCTGTACTGCCGGGCTCTTGAACTGGCCGTGCAGGGCGATGCTCCAGGCACCGATCACGTAGCCCACCTCATCGGTGGGTTGCTCCGGGAAGAGCAGCGGATGGGCACCCAGCGCGGTCAGCGCCTCGGCCAGCGCCTCGGCGGCGGCCGGACCGTCTTCCTTGTGCTTGCCGTAGTTGTGGTAGTTGTGGGCACGCACGTATTCCAGCAGCAGCTTCATGGCCGGATGGGCCGGCTGATTGGCCGCCAGCAGGCTCTGGATGCCGCGGGACACGGCCAGCAGTTTGGCATCGTCGTGACCATAGTTCTCCTGCCAGACAGGGGCGGGCTGGCCACTGGCATCCTGCACTATCCTGGCCGCTTCGGCGTCCAGCAGATCGGTATCGGGCAGGTCCGGCTCGGAGCAGGCGCGGCCGTCGGCACGGCGGCAGTCGAGCTGCTCCTCCTTGCTGGCCAGCATGATGGGGCGATTGAGCACCCGGCTCTCCTGCCATTCGGTTGTCTCCGGCAGGGTCTGCCATTCGCTGCCCCCCACCGGGTATTGATAGCCGGTGTCCTTCAAGACCACCTGTACCTCGCTGCCGGCGGGCAGGGTCTGACGGCACACCCGGTAGCTGATGGTCTTGTCCCCTTCCTGACGGGTCTGGGGTTCATCACACTCCTGTTGGGTCTTGGCCTGTTCCAGCAACCAGGTGTACTGGCGCCAGACGTGCAGCTCGCTCACCTGACGGGCGGCCTGGCTGCCCGCAACCGGCTGCAGACGGAAGAAGATCTGCTCGAGGCGGCCATCCCGCTCGTTGGGGGTCTCTTCCAGTACCTTCAACTGTTGCCAGTTTTGCGGCTGGTACTGCCATGCCTGCTCGGCGCAGCGCCCCTCGGCGTTGAGCTCGCAGCGATCCAGCTCCTGCTCGCTGTGACCCAGGATGACCCGCTCCGCCAGCGGCAGACGGTCCTGACGCGGCGCGGTCGGGGTGCCTGCCAGTGGCTCCCAGCGGCCCTGTTTCATGCCGTAGCCAAAGTCATAGCTGCTGGCCGGGACAGCCTTGCCGGCCGGCACCACCTCTTCACAGCTGAGGTAGCGGATCTGCCAGCCCTGCTCGATCTTGAGCTGGGGTTCGCCGCACTGCTGTTCTGCCAGTGCGGCCAGGTTGGCTTCGCTCCAGTCGAAGCGACGATACACCCTCAGCTGTTGATAGGGGGCGTCGCCACTGCGGGCGCTCAGCTCGTAGGTCACTTCGGTGAGCTGATCCCCCAGCTGACGGCTGGATTCACCTTTGAGTTGATACTGTTGCCAGTCGGAGGGGGAGTAGTTGGCCAGCGCCGAAGTGGCAAGCAGGCCCGGTGCTGCCAGCAGCAGCAACCTGGTACCCAGATTGTTCATTTTTATCCCTTTGCTTGATTGTCTGCGTGATTGACGCGTGCAATCTATTCAGCTCCAAAAGGATATCAACCCACCAATCAGGCCATATAAATCATTTATTTAGATTGAATCAAAACAAAGTGAGCCCCATTGGGGGCCTGGTTGATAGCAAGGACTCATCTGCCATCTGGGGGGGATCTCAGTCTGAGGCTGGCAACTGTGATCAAAGTCTCGTTTGAGATGTGCTGGTCATGTGGCGTCGCGACAATGCGAAGCCGGCAAACCCGCAGAAAAAGCGCTGACTTGTCTGAGCAGAAAGTTGGGGGCGTAGTGAGAAGGCCGCTGGCTGAGCTCGGTATGGACGCAGAAAAAATAGGAGGAAAAGTGATGGGGAGTCGCGGGCAGGCGTTATCAGCCGCTGCCTGAGCATGGCAGTGGGTGCTCACCCTTCACGGTGCGAGCAGATCCGCCCGAGGCAATGAACAACCTCGGGCGGGTGACGGAAGTGACGGGATCAGAGGTAGCTGACGGTCACTATGGCCATGTTGCTGCTGCCGGCAGCCAGCTTGTACTGCATGGTGCTGCTGATGGTATTGAGGCTGCCGGCTTGCTGCAGGCTGGCCAGATCCATGGTCTGACGCTGGGTGCCCGAGTAGCAGGTCACGCTGTTGTCGGCGAAGTCACAGGGGGCTTCGTAGATGGTACCGGTGAAGGTGATGCTGCCATCGTAGGCGGAGGCAGTAGCTGGCAACAAAGCGGCACCCAGCAGCATGGCTGCGGCGGCAGAAGAGGCAAAACGGATGGCGCTGTTGCGAACGGAAGTGGTGGAAGTGTTCATTTTTATGTCCTTTTCGTCACATGTCGTTGTACGAAAAGGGCAACGCAATCAAAGAGAATGACACAGATACAGCTGATGACATCGCTCTTCTCAGATGGCAGCTCCGCTGTCTTAGGTTATGAACCCTTAGACCGGTGGCTTTGCGTCCCGACCTTTCGATCGGTTTGCCCTTTACTCTATGTCTAGATGATAACATCGCACTTTGAGAAATCAATCACCATAAAAAAGTGTGAGGTATGGGTCACAAATAGTTTTTTATTCTCCGCGGTCCAGGATAAACGGCTGGTTTTCCTTAATGTTTTTTTGAATGAATATCCTGAAAAATTCATTCTTATCTCCCTTGCCATTATGAATAACGGGCGAACTCAGTATTTTTATGTCGATCACAAACATGGTTCAGCATGACCTTGGGAGTGAACAAGGGGATAATAAAAGGAAGCTTGTTGGTGTTTCCCTGCACAAGTGGAACCTGGTTAGAATGATTACCTGATTACCTGATTACCTGATTACCTGATTACCTGATTACCTGATTACCTGATTACCTGATTACCTGATTACCTGATTACCTGATTACCTGATTACCTGATTACCTGATTACCTGATTACCTGATTACCTGATTACCTGATTACCTGATTACCTGAGCTGTTTTATGTATGACGTCAGGGGTATTCAAGAAACAAAAAACGTGATCTGGAATTATTTTGTTGTTGAGTTTTTGTTAATTGCTGTTAAGCGGTTGAAGTTGTCTGATTTAAAATAATCCAATCCGTGTTTGCTATATGAACGATATTTATTTTACGGCATTCATAAATGTGTCGTCATGGCTATAAGTAATTGTTTTTTATGTGTTTATAAAAGAATTTATAAAAATCAAAATGTATTTGATGTGCATCATATGAGTCGTTAATTTGTTCATCAAGCAAAAGCGGAGCACGGCTTTCTGCACAGACGACAGGGATGTATGTAGTTGTGCAGTTGAGGTGTAGCGGGAACTGCTCCTTATGCGGTGAGCTGCTTTTGCTTATTTAGATAAACCATAAAGGCACAGCAAGTTATTGATGTCGCCTCTCACCGGCTTAATGAGAGAACAGGCACCGGCATGCTGTGCAGCGCGAATTCAACTTCGAAGTGCGACACTCGCCTATGCCGCCTGACGGTACTCTTCGAATACCTTGACAGGCTGC